>DASWVS010000240.1:0-1994 GCA_036401135.1 Fimbriimonas sp. | reverse complement strand
CCTTGATCCCTCCGACGGGGAGCACGTTGCCGACGAGGGAGATCTCACCCGTCATGGCGAGCCGCGGCTTGACCCTTCTTTCCGTGAGCAGGGAAGTCAGCGCGGTCAGCATCGTCACACCCGCGCTGGGGCCGTCCTTCGGGACCGCGCCGGCCGGCACGTGGACGTGGATGTCGGTCTTCTCGTAGAAGCCCGGTTCGATGCCGAGGTCCTTCGCGTGCGTTCGGACGTAGCTAAGGGCTGCCGTCACCGACTCCTTCATCACGTCGCCCAGCTGTCCGGTGACGGTAAGCCCCTTGTTTCCGGCCATGCGGGTCGTTTCGATGAACAGAACGTCTCCGCCGACGGGTGTCCAAGCCAGGCCGACAGCGGTCCCGGGCCTCAGTTCGCGCTCGATCACCTCGTCGTCGATGAAGCGGGGGGCGCCCAGCGCCGACTCGATGAATTTGGCATTCACCGTGACCTTCGTGGTCCTCCCCTCCGCGAAGAGGCGGGTCGCCTTTCGCACGACGGAAGCGATCTCGCGCTCGAGGTTGCGGACGCCCGCCTCCCGCGTGTAGTGGCCGATCAGCCGGTGGACGGCCTCGCGCTTGAAGGAGATCTGCGAGGATCGGAGCCCGTGCTCCTCGATCTGCTTCGGGATGAGGTGGCGGAACGAGATCTCGACCTTCTCTTCCTCCGTATAGCCGCCCAACTCGATGACCTCCATACGGTCGCGGAGGGGGGGTGGGATCGTGTCGAGCCGGTTCGCGGTGGTGATAAAGAAGACCCGGCTCAGGTCGAAGGGGGTGTCGAGGTAGTGGTCCCGGAACGTGCTGTTCTGCTCCGGGTCCAGGACCTCCAGCAGGGCGGACGAGGGGTCGCCGCGGAAGTCGCTTCCGAGCTTGTCGATCTCGTCCAGCACCATGACCGGGTTGTTCGACTCCGCTCGACGCAGGCTCTGGATGATCTGGCCGGGCAGGGCGCCGATGTAGGTTCGCCGGTGGCCCCGGATTTCGGCCTCGTCGCGCATACCGCCCAGCGAGAGCCTCGAATACTTCCGCCCCATCGCGTGCGCGATCGACCGGCCGAGGGATGTCTTGCCAACGCCGGGAGGTCCCGAGAAGCAGAGGATCGGCTGGCGAATCTTGCCGTCGGTCTTGACCTTGCGCACGGCGAGGAACTCGATGATGCGGTCTTTGATTTTGTCGAGCCCATAGTGGTCCGCGTCGAGCACCTCCTTCACATGTCCGAGGTCGAGTTGGTCCTCGGTGGAGACGTTCCAGGGGAGCGAGAGCATCCAGTCGATGTAGGTGCGCGCCACCGTGTATTCGGGCGAGCCGGGGTTCATGCGCCTCAGCCGGTCATACTCGCGGTTGGCTTCCCGAAGCGCCTCCTGGGGCAGGTTGGCCTCGTCGAGGGCTTTGCGCAGCTCTTCCAACTCTTCGCCACGGTCCTCGGCCTCGCCGAGCTCCCGCTGGATCGCTTTGAGCTGTTCGCGCAGGTAGTACTCCCGCTGGCTTTTGCTGAGTTCGGTATTGACTTCGCTCTGCACCTTGCTGGTGAGTTCGAGGACGCGGACCTCCTTCGAGAGCTGTTCGAGGAGCATCCGGAGCCGGTCGTGAACGTCCAGCGTTTCCAGGATCTGCTGTTTGTCCTCGACAGACAGGGTCATGTGGGCGGCGACGAGATCCGCCATCACGTTGGTTTCCTGGACCGCCTGGGTGAGGGAGCGAAGCTCGTCGGGAAGCTGGGGGGAGAGGCGCACGGCCTGCTCGAACAGCGATGCCACCGACCGCCGGAGCGCTTCGACCTCTTCGTCCCGCTCGGTCGGGACCTCCGGCTCGTCGAGAACCTCGATGCGCGCCCGCATGTACGGCGCCTCTTGCAGCCTTTCGACGATCCGGAACCGGGAGACGCCCTGAACGATCAGGCGGACGGCGTCGGGCATCTTCACCAGGGTCCGGATGATGACCGCGCACCCGTACTCGTAGACGCCTTCGAAGCCCGGCTCA
>DASWVS010000239.1:0-12423 GCA_036401135.1 Fimbriimonas sp. | reverse complement strand
CGAGGCGGCAAGCTCTCGCGCCGTCTCCCAACTCGGATCCTGGCGGACGGCGAGGCCGATATAGGTCGCCACGAGCAACAGCAGGGCGGCGATCGTATAGCCGATGATGCGCTTGTTCCGGTCGCTCTGCAGGTCGCTGCGGTTCACGAAGAGGCTCGCGGCGTAGCCGATGCTCACCCAGCACAACGCCATCAGGATCCAGGCGACCGCAACCGCCCGGAAGGTCATGGCCACTTGTTGTTCGGTGAACCGGTTCCGGAACAGGCTCACCCCCTGGCTCACGCCCTGCCAGCCGACGATTGCGAAGAACAGCGGCAGCAGGAGGGTGATCAGGTAATCCCGAACGATCCGGAAGACGAGGACGACGCGCGGATTGATGGGGGTCGGAAAGAGCACGTCGACGTCGGCGGGCTTGAAGCCTCCCCGGTACCCCATCACGTTCATGACCAAGACGAAGGAAAGGAGCGAGAAAAGGCCGAACACGACGCCGTCGAGGGCTTCCAGAGGCGGCGCCTGGAACCCGACCGGCAGGTCGGGAACATGCTCGAACCCTTCTCGCCTTCCGCCGACCGGTCGCAAGACCAGCCAGGCGTAGTAGCCGACGAAGAAGATCAGCCCGATCAATCGACGAATCGAGCTCAGGGAGCGCTTCACGCCGTTGACGAACGACCTAATCGTGAGGAAGACCAGGGGCCGCAACGCTCTCCTCCGATGTCAGTCTCAGGAACACATCCTCCAGGCTCATCCCGACGAACTGGTGGCGCTCGCGCAGCTCGTCCGTCGTGCCCTCTTCGATCTTCCGGCCCCGGCGCACGATGATGACCCGGTCGCAGAGCTTTTCGGCGGTGTCCAAGAGGTGGGTCGAGATCAGGATCGCGCAGCCGTTGTCGCGGGCGTGGACGATCTCGTTCTTCAGCTCGCGGGCGCCTTCGGGGTCGATGCCGATGAGGGGCTCGTCGAACAGCAGGACATTGGCGTTGTGGACGAGGGCGCAGGCGACGCTGAGCTTCTGCCGCATGCCTTTGCTGAGGGTGGCGACGAGGGCGTCCCGCTTGTCCTGCAGGGTGTACCGGGTGAGGAGGTCTTCGCGCATCGACTCATACCGATCGAGCGCGTCGAAGCACATCGCCACGAATTTGAGGTGCTCGTCGACCGTCAGGAGTTCGTACAGGGAGGGGACCTCGGGCACGAAGGCCAACCCCGCCTTAGCCTTCGCCTGGTCCTGGACGACGTCGTAACCGTTGATGAGAATGCGCCCGTCCGTCGGCCGCAGGATTCCGGCGATGCAGCGCAGCGCCGTGGTCTTGCCCGCTCCGTTGGGACCGAGCAGCCCGACGATCTCGCCCGGTTGAATCGTGAAGCTCAGTCCGTCGACCGCGTGGAACTTCTTATAAGCCTTGACGAGGCCGTGGACTTCGAGCATGCGTCTTCATTGTGACGCAGGGCCTGGGAATCGTGTGAATCGGGCGTTACGGAGGCGCGAGCCATCCCCCGCCTACAGTCTGACTGTTGCTCCGTCTCGCTTCGCCGACTCCACCGCCGCAAGGACCAGGTGGAGCACTTCGAGGCCCTGGCGGGCGGGAGTCAGGCTTTCGATCTCGCCGCGGACGGCGGCCAGGAAGTGGCGAGACTGCTCGAGATAGACGTCGGCGCTGCCGGTCACGTCCTCGCTCCGGACCTGCTGGTTCGTCGAGAAGAAGTACTCGGCGGACTTGCCGGTATGCCAGAGGGTGGCTTTCGATCCGTCCGACTCGACGGTGGTATTGCCGAATACAGCGCGCCACGTTCCCCGCCACTGCGTCGGGACGGCGCAGTTGGAAGCGGAGACGGTCGCGATCGCGCCGTTTTCGAACCGGATCAGGGAGGCGCTGGTGTCCTCCACCGTGTAGCCTTCGATCCGATCGTGGCAGAGGTTGTCGAGGTGGGCCGATACGACCATGGGCTTGCCGAACAGGTGGTAGGCAAGGTCGTACAGGTGGATCGCCTGCTCGACGAGTTGACCGCCCGAGCGCTCGACCTTGGACCACCAGGGGCTATGGAGGGCGTTGCACAGCCATGCCGCCTGGAAGAGGGTCGGCTGCCCGGCTTCGCCGCGTGCGACCATCTCGCGCAGCCGGACGACCGGATCGGAGAAGCGCAGGTGGTGGCCGACCAACGACACCACGCCCGCCTTCTCGATCGCCGCGACCTGGGACTCCGCCTGTTTCGTCGTCAGCGCGACGGGCTTCTCCAGGAAGAGGTGGATACCTCGCTCCGCCGCCTTTTCGACCTGTCCGTGATGCGCGTCGGGCGGAAGGCAGACGTAGAGGGCTTCGATCTTGCGCTCGTCGAGCATGCGCTCGAAGTCGTCGTAGGCGGCCGCGGAGGAGTCGAACGCCATGGCGCCTTCGAGGGTTCGAGAGCAGACGCAATCGATCTCCGCGCCCAGCCGGCGCAGCGCTTTCGCATGCGTCTGTGCGATACCACCGGCTCCAAGCAGGCCGACTTTCATGGTTTGATTCTACTGACACCGTCGGCGCTCAATGCCACTGAAAAGCAACGGTCAGGAAGTTCTGGTCCTTCCGCCGAAGAGCCTCATAGGCTTTGGGCGCCTCCGCAGGCGCGTAGACCCGGGAAACGATGTCGCCCACTCGCAGCCTGCCGTCCGCGAGCAGTTCGAGCACCAGACGCACGTCCGACGGCTGGCAGCTGCGGGGCAGCAGGAACGTCGCCTCCTTGAGGAAAGCCTCCTGGTAGGGGATGGGCAGCTCGTTCGGGTAGCTGCCCTGGATGACGATCCTCGGCCCAGGGTCGCGCGAATCGTCCCAGGGCTTGTCTCTCGCGGCGGCGATCGAGGAGTGGATGGCCTGCGGCGAGCCGGTCGCGTCGACCACGATGTCGGCGCCGTCGGGAAAGAACTCCCGGACCACTTCCGCCGGGTCTCCCTTGGCGAGGTAGGCGCGGATGCCGGCGCTCTGAGCCGCCTGGACCCTTTCCGGGACCAGGTCGACGGCGATCGTTTTGGCATCGGTCGCCGCGAAGAGGCGCGCGGAGAGCTGGCCGATGGGGCCCAGGCCGAGCACCGCCACCGTGCAGTAGAGGGTGGGTTTCGTCAAACGGACGCCTCGCACGGCGATGGCCACGAGGTGCGCCATTCCGGCGGTTACGGTATCCACCCCGGCGGGGACGACGTAGGCGTCGGCTTCCGGAACGACGGCGTGGCCGATATGACCTCCCCAGCAGAGGGCGACCCCCGCTTTCCGGGTTCCGGCGCAGAAGACGAGGGTTCCCTCCTCGAGCGAAGCGCCTTCGCCCCGCGCGACCACCCTGCCCACCATGGAGTAGCCCGGGATATAAGGCCAGTCCGGACTGCCCGGCTGCCCGCCTTCGAGGCACCGGATCTCGGTGCCGGGGCTCACCACCGAGTACACGGTTTCCAGCAGGATCTCGCCCGGGCCGGGGGCAGGCACCTCCACGTCGGCAAGCTCGACTTGGTCGGGGCCGGTGAAGAGGATCGAGCGGGTCTGCACGCTTCAACTCTATCGATTGCCCGATGTTTTTGCAAGAGCGCATCCAGCCTTGACGACCGCCGACCGAGGAGCCTATTCTGAGGGTGGCTCTGGAGGTCGGCGATGACGTGGGGTTACGCCCTCTTGTGGGCGAAGCAGTTCTTGACGAGGGACGAGGATCCCTGGATGGCGAAGCTCAAGTTCCTTCGGGAGTACGGGCTGCAAACGACCGGCATCGGGCTTGGCGAATGGGCGGATATGGAGGAGGCCCGAAGGGATCGTATCGCCCAGTACCTCTCGGACAACGACCTAAGGCTCACCCTCGGCGTCCATGCCGACTGGTACGACGACGGCGACATCGACCTGGAAGTCAGCGAGATCTGCGACCAGCTCGATCGATACGCCCATCTGGCGAGAGCTCCCATCTGCACCACGAGCGGCGGAGGGAAGCACCGGTTCATGCGGAAACCACCCTTGGAGGCACAACTCGAGACGCTTGCCTTCCGCTTGGCTCCGGTCGCCCGCCACTGCCATGAGATCGGGGTGCCTCTGGGCATCGAGAACCACGGCGACTACTACGTCAGCGACCTGGCAGGGCTCTGCCTCCAGGTTCCCCACCTTGGGATCTTCCTGGACACCGGAAACACTTACCTGATCGGCGAACAGCCTCTTCCCGCCTTCAGGCAGGCGGCACCCTTCACGGTGGGAACGCATTTCAAGGATCAGAAGGTCGCTCCCCGGCCCGACGCCCGGCCTCTGAACTTCGAGGTCGACGTCGCCGTTCCCGGCCAAGGGGACGTGCCGCTGCGGGAGTGCTACGACATCCTGCGGCGGGAGTGTCCGAACTTCGATCGGCTGGCGATGCAGATCGAGCTGATTCCGAAGAGCTTCGCCGGCAACGACCCCCTCGACGCCTTCGAACAGGCGCTTTCGTTCGTTCGCTCCCTGGAGACGGTACCGGTATGAAACCCCTCAGAACCCTCGTCGTCGGCGTCCGCGGCATCGGACGAGCCCACGCCAAGGCGATCGCCTCGCTGCCCGCCTACGAGCTCGTTTCCATCTGCGACCTTAACGAACCGCTGGCCCGGGAGGTGTCCGCCGAACTCGAGTGTGCGTTCGACGGCGATCTGTCGAAGGCTTTGGCAAAGCGTTGCCCGGACGTGGTGGTCGTCGCCACCCCGAGCGCTTCCCATGCGCAGATCGTCTTCCAGGCCGTCGCTGCCGGCGTCCGGGGGATCTACTGCGAAAAGCCGATGGCGGTGCACCTGGGCGATGCTCGGCGCATGGTCGACATCTGCGAGCGCGAGGACGTTGCGCTCGCGGTGAACCACCAACGGCGGATGCTGCCGGTGTTCCGGACGATGAAGCGCCTGATCGACGAAGGTGCGATCGGCGAGGTCGAGTGGATCCGAGCCTGCTGCGCCGGGGACGTACTGAGCGACGGCACCCACACGGTAGACTCGCTGCGGTTTTTGGCGGGATCGGAGGCCGAGTGGGTCAACGCGTCGATCTACCGATCGCGCAAGGATCCGCAAGAACCCAAAGGGATGGGGTTCGACGCCTCGGGCGGCTGGCGGTTCGGGCACCCGGTCGAGGATGGGGCGCATGCGGCGATCCAGTTCGCGAACGGCATTCGAGCCGAGATGCTGACGGGGACGCTCTTCCCCAAGAACCGTTTCTACCAGGACTTCGAGGTCTTCGGCAGCAAGGGGCGGCTTTGGCGCAAGAGCGACGGTCAGAGTCCGCAGCTCCAGATCAACGACGGCGTCCGAGGCTGGGTCGAGGTTCCGTTGGCCGACGCCGACCACAACCAGAAGTTCCGGCTGTTCGCGAGCACGATCCATGAAGGCACCAGCCACCCGCTGGACGGCCGCGAGGGGCTGAAGGACATGGAGCTGGTGACGGCGATCTACGAATCGGCGCGATTGCGCGACCGGGTCTCGCTGCCTGCGACGCAGGAGCGGTTCCCGCTGGAACTGATGATCGAGGAGGGACAGATTTGAGCTTCGTCGCCTGCTCCACCTCGGTTCGGTGCCATTCGACGCTCGACAAGGCGCTGGAGGAGATCGCGGGAGCGGGGTTCAGGGAGATCGACCTGCTGGCGATCGACGGGTGGGTGCACCTGAACCCGAGCGACCTGGCCCGCGACTATGATTCCTCGTTCCGAACATTCGACGCGAAGTTGAAGGCGTCCAACCTCATCATCCGAGCCCTCAACACCGGCGTCGGACCCCAGCTGCACGACCGGTCTTCCGCCGCGGCGGAGGTGCGGTCGGCGGAGATCGCGGCGCTGATCCGGTTCATGTCAGAGTACGGCATCCGCATCGCCGCCATCCAGCCTCGAAACGCGGATCGTTCCCGACCGGCCGATGCCGTGTTCGCGGACTGCATCCGGACCGTACGCGAGCAGGTCGCTCTCGGCGAGGAGGAAGGGGTCGAGTTCGCGCTCGAACTGCACTCGAACTCCCCTTTCGAGACGATGGAGCAGGCTCGAGCGCTCGTGGAGGCGTTCGGCGACGTTCCCCTGGTCTACGACCCGAGCCACTTCGTGATGCAGGGAGTCGATCTTCGCGACACGGCCTGGCTGATGAACCATGCCAAGCACGTGCACCTTCGCGACGCCGCGCACGGCCGGCTTCAGACCCGTGTGGGCGAAGGCGGGGTGGACTTCGACTGGATGCTCCGGTCGCTGCAGGACGGCGGGTACCGGGGAGGCTACAGCCTCGAATACCTCGAAACCGACGAGTTCGACGCGCTCGAGGAGGCCCTTCGGCTGGAAGAGCTCGTCAAAAGGTACGTTACGTGAGAGCTGCCCTCCCCGATCCGCTTCGGTTCGCCGACGGGAGCCGGGTCCGGGGCACGGCGGACTGGGAGCGTCGCCGCCTCGAGATCCAAGGCCTGTTCGAGACCCACGTCTACGGCGCCGTCCCCAGCGGGTCGGTGCAAAGCCGAGTCGAGGTGCTCGAAGCCGCCGGGTCCGTCGTTACCGGCTCGACGCAAAAACGCGTCCGGATCGCTCTCGACGGGCCCGCGGGATCGTCGACGATCGACGTCGCGCTGTTCGTGCCGCAGGTGGAGTCGCCGCCTCCCGTCTTCCTCCTGCTCAACAACCGAGAGCCGGCCTGCGCACAGGCCGCAACCGCAGGCGACGCTTTTTGGCCGGTCGAACGAATCCTGCAGCGAGGCTACGCGACGGCGGCCATCGATCTCCTCCAGGTCGCCCCCGATCGGCCCGACGCGTTCTCCCAGGGTGTGTTCCGGCTTTTTGGAGGGGCGAGGACCGACGGCTCCTGGGGCGTGATCGCGGCTTGGGCCTGGGGGGCGCGTCGCGCCGCGGACTATCTGTGTTCGGAATCCGCGGTCGACGGGAGCCGCTTGGCTGTTGTCGGGCATTCTCGAGGCGGCAAGACGGCGCTGTGGGCCGGGGCGAACGACAGCCGCTTCGGGATCGTCGTGAGCAACGAATCCGGCAGCACCGGCGCCGCCGTCGCGAGGGACAAGCGCGGGGAGCGGATCGCCGACATCAACCGCACGTTTCCCCACTGGTTCTGCTCGAACTATCGCCGCTACGACGGACGCGAGCACGAACTGCCGGTCGACCAGCACGAGCTGCTCGCCCTCGTCGCCCCCCGACCGATCTACGTCGCAAGCGCCGCCGAGGACGAGTGGGCCGACCCCGAGAGCGAGTTCCGGGCGTGCGTCGAGGCTGAGCCGGTGTACCGGCTGCTGGGACGTGCCGGTCTCGAGTCGTCCGACTTCCCGGCGGTCGGTCGGCCTCTGCACGGAGGCGCCATCGCCTATCACGTCCGCAGCGGCGGGCACGACCTGCTCGAGTCCGACTGGACGCATTTTCTGGATTACGCCGACCTTCGCTGGCGGCGATCGGGAACCCCATGATGAAAAAGACCGCACTTCTCTCCGCCCTGACCCTCGCCGCCTGCGCTCCGACCGGAGCCCAAAACTGGAGCCAGGCCGACACCTGGGCGTTCGAGCCCGGACCGGACACCTTCAGCTCCAGCGCGCTGCTCGACCTGCGCTCCCTCAACGAGAAGGCAGCGGGAGAGTCGGGTTTCGTGAAGGTCGACGCCAACGGCGACTTCCTGCTCGGGAACGGCAGGCCGGTCCGCTTCTGGTGCGTCAACACGGGGGTTGAGCGGGAAAAGCCGTTCGTCGCGCGGCCGCTGGGGCGGAAGACGGAGCCGAAGCTGGACCGGCACGCGCGGTTCCTGGCCAAACGGGGCGTGAACATGGTGCGCCTGCACGCGCACATCGAGCCTAAACCGGAACAGCCGGTCGACACGATCAACGAGAGCGAGCGGGACTGGATATGGCGAACGGTCGCGGCGATGAAGAAGGAGGGGATCTACACGACGATCTCACCTTACTGGGCGATCCCCGTGAAGATCGGCAAGGGCTGGGGTGTTCCCGGAGCGGACCAGGAGAACGCGGCGGCGCTGCTGTTCTTCGAGCCGAAGCTGCAGCAGGCCTACTTCGGGTGGCTCCGGAAGCTGTACGCGGAGAAGAACCCCTACACCGGGGTTCCGCTTTCCCAGGAACCCGCGGTCGCGATCCTTCAGATCCAGAACGAGGACTCGCTGCTGTTCTGGACAATCAACAACCTGAAGGGGGAGGCGCGCCAGATCCTCCAGAGGCAGTACGCCAACTGGCTGGCGAAGAAGTACGGGTCGTTGACGGCGGCGGCCCAGCGCTGGCAGGGACATACGCTGCCGGGCGACGACCTCCCGGCGGGGAGGGCGGACTTCGCCAACGTCTACGAGATGACGCAACCGCGGCAGGGAGGGATCCACCGCCGGCTGTCGGACCAGACGGAGTTCTGGGCTCGGACGATGTACGACTTCAACAAGAAGACGGCCGACTTCCTTCGGAACGAGCTGGGGTGCAAGCAACTGATCAACGCGGGCAACTGGCGCACGGCGGATTCGGCCCGGCTCTTCGACGCCGAACGCTGGAGCTATACGGCCAACGAGGTCGATGCGGTGAACCGGTACTTCGGCGGCATCCACAAAGGCCCGGCAGAGGGGTGGAACATCCGGGTGGGGGACAAGTTCACGAGCGACACGGTCCTGAGGGACCCGAACCCGTTCCCGCTCACGCTGCGCCAGACGGCGGGCCGGCCGATGCTGATCACGGAGAGCGCGTGGGTGATGCCGAACGGGTACGCGAGCGAAGGCCCGCTCCTGGTCGCAGCCTATCAGTCGCTGACCGGGATCGACGGGTACTACTGGTTCGCCACCGGCGACGACGAGTGGACCGAACCGGCGAGCGGGAACGGGTACGACCCGGGGCAGGCGAAGTGGCTTTTCGGGAACCCGGACATGCTCGGCACGTTCCCCGCGGCGGCGTTGATGTACAGGAAGGGGTACGTGAAGCGCGGAGCGCCCGCCGTCGTCGAGCACCGTTCGCTCCAAAACGTGTTCGAGCGGAACGTGCCGGTGATCGTGGAGGAGGGCGGCTTCGATCCGAACCGGGACATGGGGGACGTCGCGCCCACCTCGTCCGTGAAGACGCCGGTCGATCCGCTGGCGTTTTTGGTGGGGCCGGTGCAGGTCGTCTACGGTAGCGACCCGGCGAAAACGAAGGTTCTGGGACTGTCCCCCTACGTGAACCGGGCGCAAGGCCTGGTCAAGAGCAATACAGGGCAGATCGAGCTTCACTACAAGGAGAACTACCTGCTGATCGACGCCCCTTCCGTCCAAGGTGCCGTTAGCTTCTTCGAGAAGAACCGCGTCGCCACGACGTCGGACGTCCAGATCACATCGAAGAACGAGTTTGCGAGCGTGCTGGTGGTCGCAATGGACGACCAGCCGCTCAAGACTTCGAAGAAGATCCTGGTCCAGGTTGGAACCCGTTCGCGACCCACGGGATGGTCGGAGAAGAAGTCGACCCTCGCGCTCGAAGGCGGGCGGAGCGTGGAGGGGTTCGAGGTCGTCTCGACCGGAGGGGCTCCCTGGCGGGTGGAGAAGGCGGACATGACCGTGACGGTGAACAACCCGAAGCTCAGGAAGGGGACGGTGCTGGACATGAACGGGATGCCGATGCGCACGCTCGACCTGTGCGAGACGGTGGAAGGGCGCGTCTTCAGTTTTCCGGAGGACGCGATGTACGTCGTTCTGCAATAGATCCCTCGGACCGCCGCTCTCCAGAGCGGCCGGTTGGAATCGATGAACGAAGATCGCGATCAAGGTGAAACGACCGGGGCCGCTCTGGAGAGCGGCGGTCCGAGGGGTTGGTACGACAGGCGGTATCTGCCCCACTTCGACAACCGGATTTTTAGGCAGTCGGTTACGATCCGGCTGGTCGATTCCATGCCGAAGCATGTACTCGACGACTGGGAGCGGGAACTCCGGTGCATGACGAGGGGTGAGATCGATCATGAGCGTCGACGACGGATCGAAGCCTCAGCGGATCGGGCGAGTGCTGGTTGGCCCGACCCGACGTCGCCGAGATCCTCGAGGGCTGCTTCCTTTTCGGCCACGGTCGCTGGTATGAGTTGGAGTCCTGGTGCATCATGCCCAACCATGCGCATGTGCTCATCCGCCCGAACGGGACCGCCGACCTGTGCGAGATCGTCGAGTCCTGGAAGAAGTTCAGCGCCCGTCGCGCCAATGCGATCCTTGGCCGTTCGGGACCGTTTTGGTATCGCGAGTATTTCGACCGTTACATCCGGGATCCTGAGCATCGGGAACGGGCGATCCGCTACATCGAGCGCAATCCCGTGAAGACCGGCCTTTGCGCAGAGGCGGGGGAATGGCGGTGGTCGTCGGCTCGGCGAAGGACTGGCGACGGGAGCCTCGAGTTGGCGTGAGGTTTCGCCGCTCTGGAGAGCGGCGGTCCGAGGGGGGAACGTACAATAGAGGTGTATGCCCTCCACGCTCTTCGACAAGGTTTGGGACAGCCATGTCGTCACCGACCTTCCCGGCGGCGGCGCGCTGCTCTATATCGACCGGCACCTTGTGCACGAGGTCACCTCTCCGCAGGCGTTCGACGGCCTTCGCGAGACGGCGCGGAAGGTCCGGCGGCCGGACCTGACGTTCGCCACCGTGGACCACAACGTCCCGACCGACGGGCGGCCGATCGACGAGAGCACCCTCAGCGGCAAACAGCTTGCCGCGCTCGCAAGGAACTGCCGGGAGTTCGACATCCCTTTGTTCGGCTATGGCGAGGCGCGACAGGGGATCGTGCACGTGATCGGGCCGCAGCTGGGGATCACGCTTCCGGGGTTGACGATCGTTTGCGGCGACAGCCACACCTCGACGCATGGAGCCTTTGGGGCGCTGGCGTTCGGGATCGGCACGACCGAGGTGGAGCATGTGCTCGCGACGCAGACGCTCCGGACTTCCGGGAAACCGAAGAGCCTCGGCATCGAGATCGCGGGCACGATCGGCGAGGGGGTCAGCGCAAAGGACATCATCCTGCGGATCATCCGACAGCTCGGCGCAGGCGGCGGCACCGGCTACGTGGTCGAGTATTACGGCGAGGCGATCCGCAAACTGCCGATGAGCGGCCGGCTGACCGTCTGCAACATGTCGATCGAGATGGGGGCCCGGGCGGGGATGATCGCGCCAGACGACATCACGCTCGAGCACATCGCCGCCGAGGACCGGCCGTTCGCGCCCAAGGGCGAGGCCTTCGAGAGGATGGCCGCCCACGCGCGGAGGCTTTCCACCGACGATCCCGGGCTTTACGACCGGCGCGAACGGATCGACGTGGACGCGCTGAAGCCGCAGGTCACCTGGGGAACGACGCCGGCGATGACCGTCGATATCGACCAGCCGGTTCCGGAACCCCGAGACGCGGGCGAAGAGCGCGCGCAGCGCTACATGGGGCTCCGGCCGGGGGTGGCGATGGCGGATCTGCCGGTGAACACGGTGTTCATCGGCTCCTGCACGAACTCTCGGATCGAGGACCTGCGCGAGGCGGCGCGGGTCGTTAAGGGCCATAGGGTGGCTGGCGGCGTGCGGGCCATGGTCGTACCCGGAAGCGAAGAAGTGAAGCGGCAGGCGGAGGCGGAGGGGCTGCGAGAGGTCTTTGTGGATGCCGGGTTCGAATGGCACCGCGCGGGATGCAGCATGTGCCTCGGGATGAACGGCGACATCCTGCGGCCGGAAGAGCGGTCGGCGTCGACCAGCAACCGGCCTTACGAAGGGCGGCAGGGACCGGGGTCTCGGACGCACCTCGTGAGCCCCTTGACGGCGGCGGCGACGGCGATCAAGGGCAAATTCGCCGATCCGCGGGAGCTGATGCGATGAAGCGGCTTTTTCTGCTGTTTCTGACGTTCTTCGTTGTTGGAGCGGTCCGGGCCCAGCCGGTTCCGGAGAACGCGGCTGAAACCGTTCGGTTCCTGCGCCAGTCGTGGGCGAGGGTCCGGCAGGAAGGGCCGAAAGCGATCGACGACGCACGCTTGGCATGGCCGGGCGAGATCCGGCGGATCAAGGCACGGGTCGGCACGTTTTCCGGCAAGTGGATCGGGCGAACCGATCCTGTCTCCCTTCGGGAGCGCGCGGTCCTGCTGGCGGAGTTCTGGCGCATCCGAGGCAGCATCAACCTGCTGGGACTGCTCTCGGCGGAGAACCTGAAGGCGGTCACCGGGATGGATCTTCGCGAGTTCCAGGAAATCGCGAGGCAGGTCGGCGGCTGGAAGATCCCTTAGCCGACTCGCCTTGAGAAGTAGACTCGAAGCGAGATGCGCTTCGAGACCCACCGCTTCCTCGAGTGTTACGCCCACGAGCCGTACGTGGACGGGAACACCTTCCGCACTCCCGCCGACCCGGGCCGGCCACCGTTGCCCACCTTCGAGGAGTCCCGAGCGCTCCTGCCGAATCCCATCTGGGAAGGACACGCGAGTGCGATCGACTGCTACTGGAAAGTGTGGGAACTCGCGTTCCGGAACCTGCGCCGCGCGACGCCCGAGGAC
>DASWVS010000238.1:0-8835 GCA_036401135.1 Fimbriimonas sp. | reverse complement strand
AGCCGTCGGCGCGGCGGGCGAAGTCCTCCAACGGGTACTCCAGGTGGGTCGGGGTCCCGTAAGCCCATTGGTTGTTCTCGACGATCGTGACGACCGGGAGCTTGTGGACCGCCGCATAGTTGATCGCCTCGTGGAAGATCCCCTGCGCCGTCGATCCTTCGCCGTTGAACGTGAGGGCGACGGCGTTCCCGCCGTCGAGCCGGTCGGCGTAGACGATCCCGGCGGCCGCCGGGATCGTGCCCGCGAGCATCGAGGTCGAATGGATGATGCGTTTCGTCTTGCTGCCGATGTGGGACCAGTTGTCCCGGGCACGCCCGGGAGAGTCCACCTTGCCCCATACCTGGGCGCAGACCTCCTGGATGCTCATCCCCATGCGGTCGGTGCTGCGCCACTGGAACTTGCAGTCCTTCAGGAAGAAGGCTGGCATGTCCCGGTGGATCGGCGAAATCCAGTCGTGCGGCTGGAGCCCGAAGAGGGATCCGACGAGCACCCCTTCCTGGTTATGGCTGGAATAGAGCGTGCCTCGCAGCCGCCCCCGCTTCTTCTCCTTGATGAGCCGGACGTCGAAATAACGGGCCAGGAAAAGCTGTTTGAAAATCTCGAGGCGATCCGCCTGGGTCAGAAGGTCTTGCGGCCTGCCCGACTGCGGTGTTTTCTGGTCACTTTTGGAGCGCTCGGCCGTGACGGATTTACTCAAAAGGGGTCTCGATCTCCGTTAAGAATGAATACAGGAGGATACCCGACTCGAGCCGTGAAACCCGGGGAGGGGGACGGGAGCGCAGGTTCCCCGCGCTCCCCGCACCGAAGGCGCCCTATCGCGAGAGCGCGCCGTCCAGGAACCGGTAGAACGCTTGGGGGCCGCCGTATCCGACGGTGCTGGCAACGACCTTGCCGTACGGGTCGAGAACCATCTGGGTCGGCATCGCCTCG
The DNA here is from genome assembly GCA_036401135.1 of Fimbriimonas sp. GTDB lineage: Bacteria > Armatimonadota > Fimbriimonadia > Fimbriimonadales > Fimbriimonadaceae > Fimbriimonas. Next base: position 7,905 of record DASWVS010000238.1, on the reverse strand, counting down.
ATTCCATAGGCCTGCGAGACGGCCTGCTGCTTATCGACGTCGATCTTCAGAAGCACTACCTTGCTCGCGTACTTTCGGAACTCCGGCTTCTTGAACACGTCCCGCTCGAGGTCTTTACAGGGTCCGCACCATTCCGCCATGAAGTCGACGAATATCTTCTTCCCGGTCTTCTGAGCGAGTTTCTTGGCCTCCTCCAAGTTCGTGAGCCACGTGACGGCGCTCATGTCCTCCCACCGAACCTCTTTGGCGTCCGGGGGCGGCTTGAATGCGAACGCGTCGGAAGGCACGCCGTTCAGCACGACTTCCGTCGTGGACAGAATCGAGGTGTTCTTCCCGTTCGCGTCCGCGATATCGATCCTCGCCTGCCTCAGGACGTTGTCGGCGGGGTTGAGGTAGTAGGTGACGCTGCGTCGCCCGTGCTGGTCGTAGAGCGCTTCGATCGCTTCGAGCGCGGTTCCGTCGCTCTGGGTGCCGGCCACGGCTTTCGTCCGGTAGGGTTGGTAGGCGTTCGTATCGAAGAACCCCGCCCAGGCGTTGGTCTCCTCCGGCCTGAACATCGACTTCAGTTCCGCATCGGTCTGCGGCCGCCTGGAGTATTGCTTCGTCGCCTTGTCGTAGGTCGTGATCGTGGAGCCGTCGGCGACGACGACCTGTGCGGGACCGTCGACGCGGGCTTTGTTGGGCTTCTGAAGGACGACGGTGTAGCGGGCCGACGCGCCCGACAGGGGCTGGATCTCGTAGACCGCCTTGAGCGATTCGGCCGCCGTCAAGGCTTGCTGCAGACGCGAGAGAAGGTTGTCGCCGGCTTGGCTCGCCAGAGCCAACGAGACGACGCCCACCGACAGGAAGATACTGAATCGACGCACGTTGAACCTCCCGAAAAACCTCTAGGGCTGACACTATCATAACCGAAGCACGGTGACGCCAGAACGTTGAATCGTTTATGATCTCTACGTCCTATGCAACATCGAGCGACGCTGCCGGTACTGGTTGCCCTCATCGCAGCCCACGTCGTCCTGGCGGTCCTCTATCTCGTCCAGACGCCGTACCGCACGGCCGGCGTCGTGACGATCAACCCGAGCCACGAGAAGGACATCGGTGCGCCTGACGAAAGGCAGCACGCGAACAACATCCGCCGACTGATCAAGGGCCAGGGCTTCGCGGTCTTCAACCCGAAGGATCCGAACCTCTACGAGAACTACCAGGCCCACCAGCCGCCGCTCTACTACCTGATGGCATCCGCATGGGCACGGGGATTCGACGTGCAAGATGTGGAATCCAAGCGAGACGGCTCGCTGCTCCGCCTGCTCAACGTCCTCGTCGGCGCGGCCGGCGTGGCGGGGGTTTTCTTCCTTGCCAAATGGGCGTACCACCGCGAATGGATCGCGTTGACCGCCACCGGGATCGCGGCGCTGCTCCCGATGAACGTCGCTCTGAGCTCGGCGATCAGCAACGACCCGCTGCTGATCGCCCTTTGCACCTGGGCGCTCGCGTTCACCGCCCTTGCGATGCGGGAGGGCTGGACGACGCGGCGAGCGGTGGCGGTGGGGCTGCTGACCGGTCTCGCCCTGCTCACGAAGACCACGGCGGTCGCTCTCCTTCCGACCCTCCTCCTGGCGGCCCTCCTCACGAAGCCGAAGGCGTTCCAGGTCGGCACCGTCCTCCTGGTCTCGCTCGGTCTCGCCTTGCCGTGGTGGGTACGAAACCAGGTTCTCTACGGCGATCCGCTGGCGATGGGCGCGTTCAGCGAGGCCTTCGTCGGCTCGGCGCAGAAGACGCTCTTCACCGAACAGATCATCCCCAAGCTCTCGCCGGGGGAGAACCCCAACCTCGCCTACTGGATCGACTGGGTCGGGTTCTGGACCGCCCGTTCCTTCCTCGGCGTTTTCGGCTATATGGACGTCTGGCTCACCCAGAGCGGCATGCAACGGTCCACGTTCGACGAGAACCGCCTCTACTGGGTCGCCATCCTGGTCTTTGCCGTCGGCCTGGTCGGCTGGATCGTCAGCTGGAGGGATCCGCAGAACGACAAGGCCCGGAGGGTGCGGATCGTCAACCTCGTCTTCTTCCTCGTGATCCTCGCCCAGTTCGTCCTGTTCAACAACCGGTATTTCCAAGCCCAGGCCCGGTATCTTCTGCCCGCGCTGGGACCGATCGCATGCGGTTTGGCGCTGGGGTACCACGAGCTGGCGCACCGGCGGAAACTCGTGCCGCTGGTGGCGATGGTGGTCTTCCTGCTGATGGTCAACGTCTTCGCGCTCGTGAGGCTGGGGCCCCAGTTCGAGGCAAGGATCCAGCCCCAGTCGAGGTTGCCATAGAGCCCGCCCTCGGTAACGATCCCGCCCCCCGGAGCGTCCAAGAGAAAGCGGTGGTGTCGGCTTTATACGATAGCAGGGGGATGAGCGCCTACGACGAGGACATGGCGCTCGTCGAAAGGTATCTCGCCGGTGACGAGACGGCGTTCGAGAGCCTGTACTCTCGCTACTACGACAAGGTCTTCGCCATCGCGAGAGGCATTCTGCTCGACGCCGACGAGGCGTCCGACGCCGTCCAGGAGATCTTCACCCTCGTCTACCGTCACCTCCATCGTTTCGATCGGCGGTCGCGCTTCAGCACGTGGCTCTTTCGCGTCGCCGTGAACCGCAGCATCCAGGAGTCGAGAAGGAACAAGCACCGTGCCCGCCATGTGGAGCTGACGGAAACGTCGGCGACCATTACCCCGGACGAGCCGGACGCTCCCGATCCCAAGATCCAGGCGGCCCTGGCAAAGATGTCGCCCAACGACCGCGCCCTCTTGGTCTTGTTCTATTGGGAGGAACTCGGGCTCCAGGAGATCGCGGACAGCCTCGGCACGAACGTCAACGCAGCCAAGACCCGGCTCTACCGGGCTCGCGAGCGGTTCCGCGCGCTTTACGAGGAGGCGGCATGAGGAAGTTCGCGCCCGAGCTGGACCAGCTGATGTGGTTCCTGGCGGAGAACGGCTCGACCCAGGCAGTGGAGGAGTTCGAAGGCCGCTATCCGGACGCGAAATACGAGCTCGCGCGCCGAATCGCGCTGGTCAGACGCCTCAAGTCCGAGGGGAAAAAGCTGCACCGATCGACGGGGATGCCTCGCTTCCATCCGGTCGAGGTCCGGCGCGCGGTCCCTTCCCGGCGACTGGTCTTCGGCGTGGCAGGCCTGAGCCTGGCCGCCCTTGCCGCCGCGACCTTTTCCTTGGTGACGTTCCTCCAGCCTCCTGCGCCGACGCCCGTTCCTCCGGCGCCCCGGGTCGTCGAGTCGCCCGAGCCTTCGGCCGCGCTGCGCGCCAAGCCCTATGTGGCGCCGCCGGTCGACTCTGCGGACCCGGGAGTGGCCCGTCACCTGCCGGAACAGCCGCCGGCGGAACCCAAGCCGCGATACCTGGCGCCTCAGGACCTCAAGATCGATGGCGCCCCGCTCCTGTCCGCCCTGCAACTGATCGCGACGCAAGGCGGGATCGACCTCACGGTGGCTCCCGGAATGCCGAATCCCGAAGTCGATTTCGAGTTCGAGCGGAAGAACACCATCGAGATGCTCCAGGATCTCGGCCGCAAATACGCCTTTACCGCCTTCGACCAGGGAGACGGATCGGTCCTCATCATTCCCGCCGTCGACCCGCAGACGGCGCAAAAGGATCCCGCGCCACCTACGCCCCTGGAAAAAGATCCCGCCAAGGGAACCCGAAGGGCGGATCTGGCGCAGGAACCTTGATGCGCCGCGCCTTCACCCTCATCGAGCTCCTCGTCGTGATCGCCATCATCGCGATCCTTGCCGCCATCCTCTTCCCTGTCTTCGCCCAGGCCAAGGAGTCGGCGAAGAAGACCCGGGCGCTCGCCCAGATGAGGCAGCTCGGCACGGCGGTGATGATGTACGCGGGCGACTACGACGACATGTTCGTTCCGGCGTCGATCCGCGTTCCGACCGTACCGGTCCAGGATCCGACGGTTTGGCCTCCGCTGGTGCAGCCCTACGCGAAGAACAAGGAGATCTTTCTCGTCCCGGGCACGGACGCCTCCTTTGCGGATAGCTGGGCGACGCGGAAGAACCAGAACATCGGCTACAGCGACGCCACGGGTTACGACGCCTGGTCGGTCGCCGTCCCCGGCGCCGCCGCACCCGGAACCGAGGGCTTCACCTCGGCGGCAAGCTTCTCCCAGGCAGACGATGCGGCCCGAGTGGGCCTGTTCGCGACGACGCCGAACGGATCGAACGATCCTGCCGCCGCGGCCAAGGAGCGAGGGTATGTGTTCAATCCTTACAACGGGCCGAACTCTCCGGACGGGGACCCCATGAAGGGGCTCCCGCTCATCGGCGACGTCAACCTATGCCGGATGCCTTACAAGGGGCAGGACTTCCGGTCGCTGAACCCGGGGGCGCTCAAGCCGATCTACGCCAGGTACGGCGGCAACGGGTCAGGACAAGGGACTTCTCCGGTGATTTTTGCCGACGGGCATGCGAAGAGCTACAGCGCCAACGCGATGAGCTCGTTCGGAACGATCGTCTGGCGTTTCCGATAGCAATCGGCGCGTCGGCAGGCTTTCGTTTCAGTTCCCTGTGATATCCCTAGCAATAACCGGGTTGGGCCGAACCCCGGGAGGTTGTTATACTGGAGGGCGAAGCAAGGGAGCTCTATGCCACGCGCACAAAGAAGTTCGGATCTGATCGAGGAACATTCAGAGAAAGCTGTCACGTTCGGTTTCAGCGGTCTCGTCGGGGTCGCCATCGCCGCGCTCCTTATCGCCTATCGGGGGGAGGGCATGCTCGTACCCTTCGCGTCGATCATCGGCGTGCTGGGCCTGGGTTCCGTCGGATACGCCGGCTACCATATCTACCTGGCGCGCCAAGTCACGTCGGTAGGCGTCAAGTGCCCCTTCTGCGACGTCGTCAATAAACTGATAAGCAGTCCCGCCGACGACTTCACGTGCAGCGAATGCCACCGCTTGATCCCGATCAAAGACGGCCAGCCGATGTCGGTGCAGCAGGTTCGTTGCGGCTACTGCAACGAGCTCAACTATTACAGCGACAAGACCGAGGTCCTGCTCTGCGAGACCTGCAACCACGAGATTCCGATCTTGCAGGAGGAGGGCAAGCCTTCGCGCCGGATCGCCAGCAGCTACGCCGTCAAAGAGGACGAGAACCTGTACGAACTGATCCTCGTCGCCCATGGGCACAAGACCGAGGAGCTGATCGGATCCCTCCAACACATGCTCGCCCTAAACCGCAACCAGGTGAAGCAGTTGCTCACCGAGCTTCCCGTTACCCTGCTGACCGGGATTACGAGAAAGAAGGCGGAAATGCTCTCCGCGCAGCTGTCGCTCCACGAAGGTTTGGTCGAAATCCGACAGCTTCCGAACACGGCGACGCTCAGGTAGAATTTCCGGCGAGCCAGCGGTCATGTGCGGCAATAGCACGGACGCGGCAATATCGGGGGTTCGATAGCACATGAACTTACATAAGCGGGCGACGCGCCTCGTCGGAGGCGCCTTGCCCCATGCTCTGAGGCTGTTCTTACTGACGGTCGTGGGCATCCTACTGCCTAACATGGCACTTGCCGCCGAAGCGAACGTCAAGCTTCGGTTGGCACAGAGCGACAAAAACTACCTCTACGCATCGCTTCTGTTCGGCCTGATCGCTCTCGCCTACGGCTTCTACTTGAGAGCGTCGGTCCTTCGCCAGTCTCCGGGCGACGAGAAGATGCAGGAGGTCGGTCAGGCGATCAAGGATGGCGCCAAGGCCTACCTATCCCAGCAGGTCAAGACGATGATCATCTTCGTCGCCCTGCTGTTCGTCGGATTGATCTTCCTCTTCAAAGACTTCGGGTATGCGACGTCGACCTGGATCGCGGTCTCCTTCGTGCTCGGCGTCGCCGCTTCCTACATCGCCGGCTACACGGGGATGATGACCGCCGTCAGCGGCAACATGCGCACGGCGAACGCGGCGCTCACCAGCTATAAGCGGTCGCTCGAAGTCGCTTTCCGCAGCGGCGCCGTCGCCGGCATGGTCACCGTCGGCATGGGCCTTCTCGGAGCGACGCTCATCCTGCTTCTCGCGGGTGAGAACGCGATGCGGCTTCTCGTCGGCTTCGGCTTCGGCGGATCGCTCGCCGCGTTGTTCATGCGCGTCGGCGGAGGCATCTTCACCAAGGCCGCAGACGTCGGAGCGGACCTCGTCGGAAAAGTCGAGGCGGGCATCCCAGAGGACGACCCTCGGAACCCCGCCACCATCGCCGACAACGTCGGCGACAACGTCGGCGACTGCGCCGGTATGGCGGCCGACATCTTCGAGTCTTACGAGGTGACCCTCGTGGCCGCGATCGTACTCGGCGCGGCCACCGCGGCCGTGTTCGACCAGGCAACGTGGACCCGCCTCGTCCTTTTCGCGCTGATGGCCCGAGGTATCGGGATCATCGCCTCGATGTTCGGCATCGCGACCGTCCGCGGGAGCGACGACCTCGATGCGGACCCGCTCAAGCCGATTCGGAGCGGTTTCTACCGCTCGGCGGCCGTTGCCGCGATCGCGACCGCGATTCTCGCCTACCTGATGATGGGCGGGCCCAACAGCCCCAGCGCTCCGGTTCGAACCAACCAGCTCACCCCTGTCGCGAAGTTCCAGCAGGATGAGGCGCGGCTCGTGGCCGGCCTCCGCCAGACGATCGCGTCCAGTGCGGGGTCCAAGATCGACGAGGCCAAGCAGCTGATCGAGAAGGTCGCTCGGGACAAGAAGAAGGCGCCGACGGCGGTGACGCTCGAGGACCTTCGCGGTCCGGACGGCAAGCTGATCGAGGAGGCTCGGGGCATTCCAGGAGCGGCGATCCAGCGCGCGATCTCGGGCGGCGACGCGGCAAGCAAGCCGATCCTGCCGTACGAGGTCACCGCCTCCGATATCGTGAACTCGGAGGAAATGAGGGAGCGCGGCTACACGCCCGACGACGAGGCCGCCGTTCAGCAAGCCCTCGCCATGGCCGACCAGCCAACCCCCGCGCTGCCGAACCTCTCCGGCTTCCAGGAAGTGACGAATCCGGACGATCCGAACTTCCCTGCCCTGCGGTACGGAACCAACGCCAACACCCCTCTTCAGGGTGAGACCGCTCCGAACGACCCGTTCCAGACGGTCGGCTCGAAGTACACGGGCCAGGGAGACTCCCGCTTCGTCGTCGCCCAGGTGAAGATCGTCGCCGACCTGCCGGCTGTCCCCGGACAGGGCGGGATGCCGGCGCGACCGGCCCAGAAGATCGACCGAACCGAATGGGTCGGCCCGATCCGCGAGAAGGCGCTGAAGCAGCAGATTGACCAGCAAAGGGAGTTCGCGCAACAGCAGAACATCAAAGCGACGCTCGACATCGTGAAGTCGGTCCCGGTCAAACTCTTCGCGGGTCCGGACAACAAGCTGGCGCTCGCCGTCGAGGACGACATCGCGAAGCCTCAGCAGCTTCGCCCGACGGAGCCGCTGACCTACTACGCCGCCGACGTCGCCACGCTCAAGGACCTGGCGAATCCGCAGGGTGCCGGCATGGCGCCCGCGATCCCGCCGCAGCAGCAGATGCAGCTTGCGGTCGTGTCGAGGCACACGGTGCCGTGGTGGACGTTCTTCGCCGCGATCCTGTTCGGCCTCGTGATGGCGTTCCTGATCGAGCTTCTGACCGACTACTACGTCTCGACGCATAAGCGGCCCGTCCAGGAGGTCGCCGGCGTCTCGACCGCCGGTCCGGCGCCGATGATCATCCAAGGCTTCGCCTACGCGATGGAGTCCAGCGTCTTCATGGTCTTCTCGATCGTGATCGCGCTCCTCTTCCCGCTCTTCCTGTTCAACCCGGCCCAGTACGGCGGGTACATCCTGTCCTTCTACGGCATCGCGCTCGTCGGTCTCGGTCTTCTGACCACGACCGGG
>DASWVS010000237.1:0-6705 GCA_036401135.1 Fimbriimonas sp. | reverse complement strand
CGCATCCCGCGCCCGCACCGATGCCGATGGTCGCCACGGGCAGTTGCTCGGTGATCCGCGCCGCCAGGGCGGCGGGGACGAGTTCGAGCACCACCGAGAAGGCGCCCGCCTCCGCCACCGCCAGGGCGGCTGCCAGAACCTGGTCCCCTGCCTCGCCCTTCCCCTGCACCCGGTGGCCGCCGAAGTTGTTCACCGATTGAGGGGTCATCCCGACGTGGCCCATCACGGGAATGCCGGCCTTCACCATCGCCTCCACCTCCTCCGGGTAGGAACCTTCAAGCTTGACGGCTTCCGCCCCGGCCTTCATCAGGAGGCACGCCGAATCCACGGCCTGCGCCACCGACCCGCCGTAGCTGCCGAACGGCATGTCGGCCACGAGCAGGGCGCGGCGCACCCCGCGCCGGACCGACTTGAGGTGGTGGAGCATCTCCTCGAGGGTCACCGGGAGCGTGCTCTCGTAGCCGAGAACCACGTTGCCGACCGAGTCGCCGACGAGGATCAGATCGACGTCCGCAGCATCCGCGATGGCACCGGAGACGTAGTCATAAGCGGTAATACAGACGATCTTCTCGCGCCGATCCCGCAGCGACCGTATTCGAGGAACCGTGACCTTCTCCGGCATGGCCTGTAGTCTACCGAGTCGCCTTCAGGCAAGGGCCTGGGCGACCTCGGCGGCATGACCTTGCGGCTTGACCTCTCGGAATACTTTACGGACAATACCGTCTTCGTCTAGGATGAAAGTCGTGCGGGCGACCCCCATGTACTTCTTCCCATACATGGACTTCTCGACCCAAACGCCAACCGCCTCGCTGAGGCGATGGTCGGAATCGGAAAGCAGGACGAAGCCGAGATCGAACTTTTCCGCGAACTTCTTGTGCGATTTCACCGGGTCGGGACTTACCCCGATCACTTTAGCTCCTGGCGGAGCGGCGTCCCGAAATCCACACGCTTCCGTCGTACATCCCGGAGTGTCGTCTTTGGGATAGAAGTAGACCACCGCCTTTTGGCCGCGCAGAGACGCAAGGGTTACGAGATTCCCATCCTGGTCAGGAAGGGCAAAGTCGGGAAAGGGTTCGCCTTCGTTGAGCATCGCTATGGTCTACGTGGCGGCGTCGAGAAGCATCGCCTGCATCAGGTCGACGCGGAGGACGATTCCCGATAGACGATCGTCCTCGACGATCGGCAGAAGCGTCAGTCCGCTGCTGACCATGCGGTGGAAAGCTTCGGCGATCTCGGTGCCGACGTGCATCACGGTAGGGTCCTTGGTCGCGTAGGCGTAGGCGGGTTCGTTCGACATGCTCGTCAGGCTGTCGCGGGTTCCGACGGCGCGGCATAGGTCGCCCTCCGTGAGAACGCCGATGGGATACATTTCGTCGTCCACGACGACGAGCGCGGGGAACTGGTAGATATCCATCTTGTCGACGGCGTCCCGGACCGTGCTTGCCGTCGTCAAGGTGGGGATGTGGGCGTGGAGCACCTCGCGCAAGGTCATGGAGCGTAGTTTACTGGGCATAATCGGTCGGGAGGCGGCAGAACGCCTCCCAGATCGAGCATGCAAGCCGAACGCCGCAACCCCGTCAGCCCGCGACCAGCCGCCATCGACGTAGGGATCATCGGAGGAACAGGAACGGGCGACCTGCTCCTCGCGCTGCCCGGGGAACCGATGCACGTGCCGACGCCCTATGGGGTCCTCCGGGGGCGGGTCCTGCGGACCGAGGGGTATCGGATCTTCCTCACGAACCGGCATACGGCGGGCCACAAGGTTCCGCCGCATCGGGTGAACTACCAGGCGCTCGCCGAGGGGATGCGGCGACTCGGAGTTCGCGCCTGCCTCGCGACCGCCGCCGTCGGGAGCCTTCGCGCCGATTGGGGCGCCGGGACGTTCGTCGCCTGCTCCGACTTCCTCGACTTCACCGCGCGCAACCTTACGATGTTCGAACGGACCGTCGAACACCGCGACTTCACCGAACCGTTCGACCCGCGGTGCCGCGATGCGTTCGTTCAGAGCGGACGGGCGCTCGGCTTCCCTGTCCAGGAAAGAGGGATCTACGTCTGCGGGAACGGCCCGCGGTACGAGACCCCGCACGAGATCGCGACGATCCAGCGGCTCGGTGGCGAGCTCGTCGGGATGACGGCGGCCTCGGAGGCGATCCTGATGCGCGAGGCTGGGGTCGCCTATGGTTGCCTGGCGGTCGTCACCAACCTCGCCGCCGGGATCTCGAGCACCCCGCTCAGCCATGAGGAGGTCGTCGAGGAAATGTTGCGCTCTGGCGAGCGAGCCGTGCAAATTCTTCTTCAGACCGTGCGGCTTCTTGCAGAATAGTAGCGTGCCGCTTTCCTCGCGCAGCTTTGCGCTCCTGCTTGCGATGACGCCCGGGGTCGGCGGGCGAAGCGTGACCCGGATCATCGCGCGCAACGAGTTGCTCGCGCGCTCCTCGGAGGAGTTCCTCGGCCTCTCGTCCGAAGCCCTGAGGGAGGAGTACCGGCTGGGGGCGAGGGCGGTTGCCGAACTGGCCCAAATCGATTCGCACAGGATCGACCAGCTGCTGCAACTCGAGTCGCGGCTGCAGGGGCTCGGCGTATCCCTCGTCACGTCCGCCGATATCCACTATCCGGCATTGATCGAGGAGATGGACCCCGATCCCCCCGGGGTGCTGTTCCTGTACGGGAACACGCGGCTCATCGAGTCGAGGACCTTCTGCGTGCTGGCCTCGCGCAACACGATGCCGGCGGACCTCGAGCTTATCGAAGAGTTGACGGAGGGCGGAGTGCTGGGTGGAGAGGTCCTCGTGTCCGGGCACGACCGTCCGGAGTACCAGCGGTCGGCGGTCGTCCCCTTGCGGTGGGGGGCACCAAGGATCCTCTGTCTCGACCGGGGCCTGTTCAAGGTTTTGGGCGAGGACCTGAAGGACGAAGCCTTCCGCGCGGCGCGGCTGTGGAGGTACCAGTTCGACCCTTCGACCGACCTGGTCGTCAGCCCCTTCCGTCCCCACAGCGACTTCATCGGTGTGAACAATCGGGTTCGAGACCGCCTGATCGCCTGCCTGTCGTGTCGGCTCGACTTCGTCAACGTCGCACCGTCGGGCAACATGGAGAAGATCATGCGGCTCGCGATCCAGGCCGGCCGCCCCGTACGCATCTCCGACCGGATCCTCGGCTACCGCGAGTATCTCGAGGCTGGCGCCCAAGTGATCCGAACCTAGGCGTCGCCCAGCGCCCAGCATCTCCGCATCCCGCCGGGTCATAATAGGATCTGGTGCGGAGTGGTGTCCGAGTGGTCTAAGGAGCGGGCCTGGAAAGCTCGTACTCGGTAACACGGGTCGTGGGTTCGAATCCCACCCACTCCGCCATCCCTTTTTCGGAACAACGCCTTTGCTCGGTACGCCCACTCCGGAAGAACAGGCCCGCCGAAACCGGGTGATGGAGCTCATCCTCCGGCAGATTCGGGACAACCTCACGATCAAGCTGCCGGACTATGACCCCGGCGTCGGGAATCCAGGCGGACACCCGTTTGCGCTGATCGGGATCGAGGAGAACCCCTTCTCGGGGGTTGTGGGCGAGTTCCGCTACCAGTTCGAGGGGGAGGAGGATCTTCTTCACCTGATGGTGATGCGGTGCGACTGTGAACCGCTCACTCCCCAGGAGGGCCAACAGGTGGCCTCTTTCGTCCTTCGGGGGCTTCCCTCTTCGCTCATTTGGCTCCGGCCGGGGCAGAGGTCGCAGCACTTCTACTTCGGACACGACGAGCTGCTTTCGAACCTGCAGCTCTGAGAGCCGCAGGTTCAGTTCAGGTACGCCGAGTTGGCGTTCATGGCCCTTTGCAGGGCGGTCAGGCTGACCTTCAGGGTCGCTTCGAGCCGGCTCTGGTGCGCCTCGTCGAATCCGCGCGCATACTCAAGGAGGCGCGATCCGCCCGACGTTGTGGAGGCATTCGAGAGGAGGCGGGCCAGCGACGGATCGACGGCAAGGACGCTCTCGAAAGATGCCGAAGAAGTGCCGGCGACGACTTCGCGGATCGAAAGGGCGGCCTCGTGCTCGAGGTCGAGGTCCTGCCAGGGAGCCACGTAGTACTGCATGTGTCGGGCGACCTCGAGGATCGTTCCGACGCTGCGCTCCGCCACGGCTTGATAGTCTCGCTTCACTTCCATCATCATCGTTCCTCTTTGAACGCATGATGTCAGGTGAAAGATTCCGGCATGAGACGAAGGACCCAAGCGACCGATCAGCCGTTCGTCTGCACCGGCATCGGCACTTCGCGCTCTTCGTCCGGCCCGACACCGAGGACGAAGCCTTCGCCCCCTAGCTCGCCATAGCGCAGGCCGTTGAACGAAGGCACGACCTGCGACAGCCGCTCCATGACTTCGCCCGGGTTGAAGAATGGGGTCTGCGCCTTTGCCCGGACGGCCACCTCGGAGAAGATCCTCCACGCCGGCTTCGATTCGCCGAACGGCTTGAGGATCGGCCGGATGCGCTGCACCCTGCCTTCCACGTTGGTATAGGAGCCGTCCTGCTCGGCCGGCGCAGTCTGGGGAAGCACGACGCTCGCATAGCCGGTCGCCTCGTTCTCGTTGGTCCCCTGCACGACGAGGAAGTCGACGGTCTCCAGCGCACGCGTCACCAGGTCTCGATCTCTAAAGGCCTCGTACGGATCGACGCCGGCGAGCCATAGCGCGCGGATCGATCCTTCGGCGCAGCCGCGGAGGACGTCCTCCATGTCGCGATCACCGTCGAGGATCAGTTCGGCGCCGAGTTCGTTCGGTTCGCGCGCAAGCATATGGAACTCGCCGCCCAGGGCTTGGAGGGATTCGACGATCTCGTTGCCATCGGTGAGGTTGAAGAGCCCCGTCGTGGCCAAGATGGCAGCGCCGCCCTGCAGGAGTTCCCGGACCTCGGCGAGCGTCGATTCGGAGAGGCCGGTGCCCTCGGCGCTTCCCGAGGCGAGGGCGCGAGCGACCTGCCGCTCTTCGCCCTTTCGGTACCGGATGACGCTGTGAGCGAAGCCGTCGACCTCGGTCGATTCGTGGTGGGCCACGATCACTTTGGCCCCATGATTGAACCACGCCTTGCGCACCCTCAGGAAGAGGATGGGTTCCTCGTCGGCCAGGGAGGTCCCGAAGACGAGGATCGTGGGCTTCGTTTCCAGGTCCGCGATGCGGAGGGTCGGCTGGAGCGGCTTCGTCGGCGAGATCAGCGTGTTGCGGTGGGCGATCTGGCCGTTCACCAGCGTTTCGCTGAAGAGCTCTCGCAGGGTGAAGAGGTCCTCGTTCGAAAGCCGTTGCCCCGCGATCGCCGCAACGGGCGATCCGCTCTGGAAGACGTCGAGGATCTCGCCGTAAGCGGGGCTCCACTCGCTCGGGACCAGCTTCTCGTCCTTCCGTACCAAGGGCTTCGACAGCCTCTTTTCGTTGTAGAGGCCGTTGTGCCCGAACTTGCCACGGTCGCAGGTCCACTCCTCGTTCACCGCCTCGTTGGTCCGGCCGTTGATCCGAGCCACCTTGTTCCCGCGGTAGTCGAACCAGACGCTGCAACCGTTCGAACAGACGGTGCAGATCGCGGGCCGGCTCTCGAGGTCCCACGGACGGGCGCGGAACCGGTACGTCGCGGATGTCAGCGCGCCGACGGGGCAGATCTCGATGACGTTGCCGGAGAACTTCGAGGTGAAGTCCCGGAGCTCGAACGTCGAGGGCTGCATCGACGCGCCGCGGAACCTGAAGGCAAGTTGGGCGTCTCCCGAGATTTCTTCGGTGAAGCGGACGCAGCGCCCGCACTGGATGCACCGCTCGAGGTCCAGGGTGACGTATCGGCTGAGGGGGAATGCCTTCGGCGCGTGGCGCTTGATCTCCAGGTAGCGGCTCGTCGAGGGGCCGTAGAAAAGCGTGTTGTTCTGCAGCGGGCACTCGCCGCCGCGGTCGCAGACCGGGCAGTCGAGAGGGTGGTTGATCAGAAGGAACTCGAGAACCCCCCGCCGGTCGTTGTGGACCATCTCGGTGTCCGTATAAACCACGAGGCCCTCGCTCGCCGGCAGGGTGCACGCCGCCTGAGGCTTCGGCATTTTACGGACCGAGCCGTCGGGCTGCTTGGTGCCGACCTCGACGAGGCACATCCGGCACATACCGACCGGCTTCATTCGAGGGTGGTAGCAGAAAATCGGAATCTCGAGCCCTAGCCGCTTCACCGACTCGACGATCAGTTCGCCTTTCGGGACGGCGATGTCGATGTCATTGATCGTGATGTTGACGGTGGGAGGGCTCGCGACGGCTGCCATGTTCGACGACTAGCTTACCCGCCGACCTGTCGGACGACTCAAATGTCTCAGCCTCCATCGAACCGACGGACAGCCTCCAGCCATCGTCGCCAGGCGCGGCATCGCTCCACCCTGCGGGCTAGCTTCGGGGGATGGTTCGGAAGGCACCAGTCGAAGTGCGTCTGAAGCCGCATGCGCTCGGTCTTCGCCAAGACCATCGGACGCAGGCGCGCGTTCTGGGAAATCTCGTACCAGAGAAGGACGCTCCAGATGTTCTGGCTCGGATACTGGCGCGCGATGGTCGTTTTGAGGATCTGTTCGGAACGCTCGAGGTGCCGGATCTCCTGTCCTCTAGGATCGGAGAAGCGATTGAGGGTTTGGAAGCGGGTGAGATACGTGTGGTAAAAGGGGATCTCGAGCACAGGCCCGTCAAACACCCGGTTGACGAGGTAGTTCGTGGT
>DASWVS010000236.1:0-1589 GCA_036401135.1 Fimbriimonas sp. | reverse complement strand
GAGGGGTACATCGTTCTCCAATACCTCCTGTTCTACGCAATGAACGATTGGCGGTCTTCGTTCTTTGGCGTGAACGACCATGAGGCGGATTGGGAACAACTCTTCATCTACCTGGACGAAGCCGATGGCGAGCCGCGACCCGTGTGGTTGGCCTGCGCTGCCCACGACTACTTTGGCGACGAACTGCGGCGCCGCTGGGACGATCCCGAGATCACCATCATCGATGGCCACCCGGTTGTGTACGCGGGGGCCGGTTCCCACGCGAGCTACTTCCAGGCGGGCGAGTACCTCACGTCCGTCGAGATCAAGGCGCTCCGTCCCTTCGCGAACGCGGCCCACGCGGTCCGGCGTATCTGGCGCGATGTCCTTGGGCAAGGCGACCCCACCGCCTTCGTCCGCGAGGTCGAGGCGCTGGTGCATGCCCCCTTCCTTGACTACGCCCGCGGCGATGGGCCTTCCGTGGGGCCCGGCCAGCCGCTCGAGTGGACGCCTGTCGTGATATCCGACGACGTGGACTGGGTCGTCCACTACCGCGGACTCTGGGGCCTCGACACGGAGGACTTTTTCGCGGGCGAGCAGGCTCCCGCCGGGCCTCGTTACACCCGTGAGGGTACTGTTCGCCAATCCTGGTACGACCCCATCGGCTGGGCTGGTCTCAGCAAGGTTGCGCCTCCTTCGCGCGCGCCCACGGTGCTCGACCAGCGAATCGACGAGCTCTCGCGCGAACTCGACGAGACAGTGCGGCAGTTGGAGCAACAGCGGGACGAGCTCCGAAGGCTGGAGCTGGAGTCGCGCGTCCTTCGATCGACTCGTCGCGGGGGGACACACGGCGCAGGGCTCGAAAGCGAACTGGCGCGTGGCGAGGCTGAGCTCAATCGGCTCGAGGCTCGCACGCAGGACCTTGGACGCGTTATCGAGATGATGGCGGGCAGTCGCGCGGGTGTGGTGGACGGGCAAGTGGGCGACCCGAGGGCCCACCTCCGCCGGAGCCATGCCCCCGAGCCCCCGGAGACTGCCAGGCGAGGCAGGCTCGCCGAGGCCTGGGCGACGGTGAGCGTGGGCCTGCTCCTGGTGGCCGCTGCCGCACTCATTCAGTTCACCGAGACAGACACCATCGCCGCGTTGCTCTTGCTTCTCGGCGGGGCCATCTTCATCGATAACATCCTGCGCGGCACGTTGCGTCCCTTGCTGCTCAACGTCACCGTTTTCCTTGCGCTGGTGACGAGCGTAATCCTCCTCTACGAATTCTTGTGGCAGATCGCCGTCGCCGGTATCGCCGGCATCGGTCTCATCCTTCTTCTCCAGAATTTGCGGAAGGTTCGCCGCCGGTAATTGGCAGCAGACGCCGCCCCGTGCTGCCCGGAAGAATCGTCAGGCAGGCCTCAGCCTTGCGAGAAGGGTGCCAGGTTCGACAGCATCGCCGGCGGTGACGTGCAACGCTTCGATGGTCCCGGGACTGGGCGCCGTCACTGGGATTTCCATCTTCATGGACTCCACGACGAGGAGCTCCCGCCCTTCGCCCACGACTTCTCCGGCTCCCACGAGGACTTCCACGACCCTCCCGGACACCTCCGACACAATGCTCTTCA
>DASWVS010000235.1:0-1810 GCA_036401135.1 Fimbriimonas sp. | reverse complement strand
GGCCGATCTCGAAGTAGCGGAACTCGACCGGAAGGTCGTGCTCGCCCCGGAATAGGGTCTGCCGGGTCACGCTCCGGAACAGCGTCCCATCCTCCTTGTAAGGGTGGACGTCCACGCCGTCCCAGGTAAAGCTCTTGTGCTGGCGAATCATCGGTTTCGTCCCGTTCCTACGCCGGGGGCATAGAGAATACTCGACGCTCCGCGCCCGCTTCGGGTAGCTTCATCCGGGCATCAGGATGGCGAGACTCAGGGTTGCATTGGTCGGTTGCGGGCTCATCAGCGAGACGCATTTGAACGCCTACCGCAAGCATGCGGACCGTGCCGCCGTCGTCGCCTGCTACGACACCGATCCGGAGCGAGCGGCCCGAAGGGCGGCGGAGGCCGGCTCGGCGCGGGTGGCGTCCTCGCTCCAGGAGATCCTCGACGACCCCGGCGTGGACGCCGTCGACCTCCTGACGCCGCACCACGTCCACCGGGAGCAGGCGGTGGCGGCGCTTCATGCCGGCAAGCACGTGCTCCTTCAGAAGCCTCTCGCGCACCGGATCGAGGACTGCGAAAAGATCGTACAAGCGGCGAACGAGGCCGATTCGGTCCTCTTCTACGGCGAGATGAACCATACGGCGCCGGCGGTGCTCGGGGCGAGGAAGGCGATCGCCGACGGCGAGATCGGCAGGCTCGTCGCCACCCAGTCGATCTACGCCTACTGG
Source organism: Fimbriimonas sp. (assembly GCA_036401135.1). Classification (GTDB taxonomy): domain Bacteria; phylum Armatimonadota; class Fimbriimonadia; order Fimbriimonadales; family Fimbriimonadaceae; genus Fimbriimonas. The sequence continues at coordinate 1,103 of DASWVS010000235.1, read as the reverse complement.
CAGGGTGGCGAGATCCTCAACACGGCCTGGCGCTACGACCCGGCACTGGCTGGAGGCGGCCAACTCCTGGACGGCGGCATCCACCAGATCGCGGTCATGGAGACGGCCGCCGGACCGATCGAAAGCGTCTCCGCGATGACGACCCGGTTCCGGCCGGAGTTGGGCGGCGAAGACACCGCGTCGCTCGCGTTCCGGTACTCGAACGGCGCCCTCGGCACCTTCCTCTCGACCCACGCCTCGGCGCTGTGGCCGCCGAGCCCCAGCTTCGTCGCCTTCGGCACGGAGGGCCTGCTCACGATCGGCGGCCCCTACGAAGCCCTCGTTCTCCACCGCAAGGATCTGCCCGACAGGCGAAAGGTGCTCCTCGAGAAGCGCGAGGATCTTTTCGCGACGATGGTCGGCGGTTACCTCGACGCCGTTCTCGAGGGGGCGCCCAACCCTTCGACCGCCGAACAAGGGATGCGGGAGATGCAGGTGGCGCTCGCCGCCTACCGCTCGGCGGAAACGGGAACGGCGGTGCGGGTCGAGGACGTCCGCTAAGGGATCGACTGGTGGTCGCAGTCTCGGATCCGGTAACCCTCGAGCAGCTCCTCCCGGTTCGGGACTTCGGGGGCCGGAGCAAGCCCGTCCAAATAGGCGAATCCGACCGATGAGAACTTGAAGGGGAGCAGCCTCTCCGGCTTCCAAGGGTTCTGGAACGTGAACCTGATCCGGCGGTCGAAACGGATCGCGTCCAGATCGTGGATGCGGTACATCGCCACCGAGGCCCGCAGCGCATCCTTGACCGGCACGCCGTGGCAAGGCCCGACGAACGGGCCTTCCCGGAAGTACCAGCCACCGAGGAAGTAGTCCTCGAGGCCGGTGCCGACGATCCGGGGCTCCTCCCAGTCGTCGTCGACGTACACGTACTCCGGAGCCTCGAGGAACGAAAGGTAGTTCGCCGACTTCCCCTGGCAGGACAGCGTGCAGCCCACGTACTTTCCCGCACCCTCGGCCTGAAGGATCTCGAGCGGTTCCGGACCCGGGTTGACGCCGGTTCGAAACTGGGCGTGGAAGTAGGGGGAATCCTCCGGCAGGCGCTCCACCAGTTGGTACACCGCGTT
>DASWVS010000234.1:0-4516 GCA_036401135.1 Fimbriimonas sp. | reverse complement strand
GTCATCGCATGGACCGCTCCTTTGGTGGCGCAGTAGTCGATCAGCATCTCGTGCCCGGTGAGCCCGACGATGCTTCCCGTATTGATGATCGCGCCACCCTCCTTGAGGTGCGGCAGCGCCGCCTTGACCATATGGAAGTAGCCATAGACGTTCGTTTCCACCGTCAGCCGGAACTGCTCCTCGCTTAGGTCCTCGACCCGTTTCTGCGCCATCTGGTAGTGGGCGTTGTTCACGAGCACATTCAGTCCGCCAAGCTCCTGAACCGTCTGCGACACCGAGCGTCGGCAGGCCTCGGAGTCACGGACGTCGAACTTCAGGACGAGGCACCGACGGCCTCGGCTCTCGACCATGCGCCGCGTCTCGTCGGCGTCTCCGTCGTTGACGTTGTATGTGATCGCGACGTCCGCCCCCTCCATCGCGAACGCGACGGCGACGGCGCGACCGATGCCCGAGTCGGCGCCGGTGACAAGGGCGATTTTTCCCTGGAGCTTTCCCGCCGGCCGATAGTTGGACAGGTCCGAGTCCGGAGGTTGCCTCATCTCCGACTGCTTCGCCGGATAGGGAAGCTTCTGCCCCTGGATCTCTTCCGCTTTGGGTCGGTACTCCTGGCTCATCTCACGCTCCTTTGCTCAACAGATGCTCCGCCGTCCGCAGGGCGATCGCCTCGATCGTGAGGCTCGGGTTCGCCGCTCCGACCGTGGGAAAAACGCTCCCGTCGCACACGAACAGGTTCGGAACGTCGTGCGTTCGGCAGTATGGGTCGACGACCGATGTCGCCGGGTCCTCCCCCATGCGGCACGTTCCCAGCACATGGTATTGGCCCTTGGACATGAGGACCTCTTCCGCCCCCGCCGCCCGGAGGACGTCCTCCACGTACCGGTCGGAGTGCTGCAGCATCGCCCGGTCGTTGTCGTCGTAGCTCATCGTCACCCTCGCCACCGGAACGCCGTGGGCGTCCTTCACGTCGCTGACCGTCACCCGGTTCTCCGGCCGGGGCAGCATCTCGTTCTGGGAGGTGAGGATCGTCCAGTATGGGTACCGGTCCATCACCTCGTGCAGGCGGGGACCCCAGAGATCGGGCTGCGACTCCAGCAGGCTGGTCGCGAACTCGATCGGAAACATCGAGTAACGGTTCAACAGGTATCCCCTCTTGAAGCCTCGCCCTCCTTGAGTTCCGTAGGGGTCCTGGGTCATGATCCCGACCGGCGGCGTCACGAAGTTGTCGAGCGGCTTCGCGAACCGGCCGTAGCCGATGGAGGCGGGATGAACCATCAGGTTTCGTCCGACCTGGCCGCTTCCGTTCGCGACGCCCGAGTTCAACAGGAGCCGGGGCGTCTCGATCGAATAGCAGCTCACGATGACGATGCCGGCCGGCTGCCGCCGAAGCTCGCCATCCTGCAGGTAGGTCACTCCCGTCGCGAGCCCGTCGGACGAAGTTTCGATCCGAAGGGCGAAGCACCCCTCGCGAAACTCCGCTCCCGCCTTGACCGCCGCCGGCACCCACGTTACGAGCGCGCTCCCCTTGGCGTCGCTCTTGCACCCCTGGACGCAGAACCCGTAAAACATGCAGGGGCTGCGGCCTTCCTTTTCGGCCGTGAGAACGGCGTGGGGCGTCATCCGCCATTGGATGCCAAGCTTGTCGAAGCCTTCGGCGATCGCTTCGTCGCCTGCGTTCAGAGGGAGCTCGCCTTGGGGGTAGGAGCGCCGATTCCCGGGCCATGGCGTATCTCGGGGGCCCGAAACCCCCACGAAGTCCTCGGCCTTATCGTAGTAGGGCTCGAGGTCCTCGTAGTCGAACGGCCAGTCGACGCCGATCCCTTCGTCGCGCCGCAGCTTGAAGTCGTCGGGGTGCAGACGCAGCTTCATCGCCGTGAAGTGGACGGTCGTCCCGCCGATCGCCCGGCCCGTGTTCATGCGCCCCAGCTTCAGCGGGTTCTCGCCATCCGACAGCCTCGGATCGTCCCAGTCCAGCGTCCCGAGCATCGAGAGCTCGTCGTTGAGGAAGTCCTCCTGGGTATCCAACCATCGCCCCGCCTCCAGGACGACGACCGACATCCCTCCCTCGGAGAGCTCCTTCGCCAGCGCCCAGAAGTGGACCGGCGGCTCCCGCTCCGACGATGCAGACGTCGACTGGCCCGTCGTAGCGCTTCATGTTGTCGCGCTGAGGCTTCATAGCCGGTCCCACCCCGGCGCCCGCTCGTGCCGCATCCGCACCTGGTCGCGCCCGAGCCACGCGTACCCCTCCGGATAGGCGGCGCCGTAAAAGCCGATACGCATCCAGACCCGCGGATGCCCAAAGTACCCGTGCAGCGCTTTGCCGTAGAGCCTCTGGAAGAAGTAGGCGCCGACTTCGTCCTCCCGCAGATGGCGGATCGCCTCGTCCTGCCGCTCGCCGGGCGCTTCGGCGAATCGGGTTCCGGAGAGTTCGTCCAGCATCCGGAGGCCCGTTTGGTACAGCTCCAGTTCTGGGGGCATCCCCGGCTTCCAATCGCCCCTTCCCATCGGCTTCCCGATCGCCGAGTCGATCCAGCCGACCAGGTCCACCCCCTCGTCCTCCGGGATCAGCCTCGCAAGGAGAGCCCGCATCGTGGCCGCCTCTTCGTCGGTGAAATGTTCGAGACGATCGCGCGAGTAGTTGCCCCGCATCCGCTCTTCCGCGACCGCGGCCATGCGCGCGTCCCAAGGCTCCATCAGCTGCCGGAACTCTTCCGGTTCGATGCGGCCGTTCATCCCACCCTCCCCGCGATCTGCGGCCAGGCGTTCACGATCAGGCCGAAAGCGCCCAGCGCCGAGTAGATCAGCGGAAGCACGGGCGGCGGCCCGGTCGCCGCGTTACGAAGCGTGAAGCCTCCGACCTGCGACGCGACTCCGCGTAAATGATAGTAGGTACCGATCAACCCGACAACGGTCGCGATGGCGAACGCCGCGTTGAACAGCGTCGCCGTCGCGTCCTGCCTCGAGAGCCCGAGGGCAACGGCCGCCAGGACCACGATCGGGGTCACGACGACCGGCCCCCACATCATTCGGTGGTGAAACGCTCCCCGCCAGTGAAGCAGCGTGAGTTGGATCCAAACCAACAGGTACGCCGCACCGAGGAAAAGGTATAAGAGCCGCTCCAACGGCCATCGATCCCAGCTGTTCATCATCGTTCTCCAGGAGGCTTGGCTATTTGTCGATCGTTGCCTCACCGGCGGTTCCATCGCCGACCGATTCTTAACGGGAGGAATGTTCTTCGGCGGCATCCAGCAAGCCGGGCGCGATCGCGCCCGACCGCAGGGACAAGATCCGCTGGACGAACAACGACTCTTTTGCCCACTCGGCGGACTCGGACGCGCAGTACCCGCCGGGGATGCCCGAAGGCGCGTCGTTCGAGGGGTCGGTTCCCTCTAACTCGGCGAGCGGCACACCGGGCAACGGCACTGCCTTCGGCACCGGCGTGGTCGCGGTGATCGTGGTGAACCAGGCCGCTGTCCCTGATATTGCCGACGGAAGCGCTACCCGTCGATCCGTATACTCTGGGTTGTTCGGAGCGCCTTGGGGCGGGATGTTGGCATGCGGGGGATGACGGTGGTTGGACCGATACGAGGGCTGCTTCTGCTCCTCCTCCTCTGGGGAGGCCAAGGCCGTGCGTCCTCGCGTTCGATCTGCGAAAAGCTTTGTTGCGACCTCGACTCTGCTGGGCCAGCCTGCGACGCTCGGTCCGGTTGGGTGGGGCAAGACTCGCAGAAGTCCGAAAACCCATGCTGCGAGCTGGGAAAAACTCGACAGAGCGTCCGTTGCCGCGCCGCCGCCCAACCAACCGTCGGTTGGGTCGCTCTGCCGATCGCACTCCTGCTCCCCGGCTATCGGGGCGAGTTGTTTCTCGGCCGGATGTTCGCTCCTTTGGATGTCTCTGCTCCCCCTGAACGGCGCCTCGAGCCGTATCTCGGACGCTCGCCTCCTCGGGGCTAATCCGCGACCGTCCCTTGGGTGGAGCCCTTCATCGCATTTCGACAGGCGCATCGCCGCCTGCAACGACCGACACCGATCCGCATGTAACAAGCGCGGACGGAGGACCATGAACCAATCGAAACTCATTCTCGCCGCTCTGATCGGCGCGCTCGTACTCGCCGGATGCTCGTCCGAAGAGCTTCTCAAGGACCCGCACGAGGGACATGACCATGCCAAGGAAGAGGAACAGGCAAAGAACGCTGCGCCTCCGGCAGACGAGCAGCCTCCGATGCCCCACTCCCAATCCGGTCCTCAGGACGCGCTGGGCTCTCCCCAAGGCACGAAGACCTTCGCCGTCGTCCTCTCGACCGACCCGGTCGAACCCAAGGCGGGTCCTACCAAGTTCATCCTCAAGGTGCTTCACCAGGGCGAAGCATTCGACGGAGCGACGGCAAGGGTCGAGACGTCCATGCCCGCGATGGGACACGCGGGACCGAAGGTCGAGTTGAAGCGCGTCTCCGGCAACACCTACGAAGGAACGACGAAGCTTCCGATGGCCGGCGCGTACGAGGCGAAGGTGTTCGTC
>DASWVS010000233.1:0-2937 GCA_036401135.1 Fimbriimonas sp. | reverse complement strand
ATGGGAGTTCTCCGCGGACGCCCGCTGATCTACGTCTATTCGTGCGAGCTTTTGGCCCCGCACTTCGGCTCGGACAAGGCGGTGGGCAAGGCTTTCAGGACGCTTCGACAGGCTTTTCGGAAGGCGGAGGCAGGGGATCCGTACCTGGTCGCCCAGGTGTGGGACGCCGGGACCGGGGTTCGATGCATCGACGATTACGGGTTCGACGCCATGTCGGGCTATTCGCTCCCGGGAGGAGGCGCCCACGAAGAGCTTCCCTTCAGCGACCTCACCAAGGCGAACCTCGGCTATTGGAACGGCTTCGCCGCCACCGGCAAGCCGGTGGTGCCACTGCTGAACATCGGATGGGACGGCCGGCCGCGCCTCGTGGATCCCTCGCTGGCTCCCTTCTACAGCGGCCCCTGGTACCGCCAGCCCGCCAGGGGCGAGATCGCGAACTCGGTTCGCCAAACGATCAGCTGGATCCGAGGCCGCCCCAGGAGCACGCCGGCGAATACCGTCCTCCTCTACGCCTGGAACGAAACGGACGAAGGCGGCTGGCTGGTCCCAACGCTCAAGGAGGGCGACCGGCGGCTCGAGGAGCTCCGCAGCGTGCTTGCCACGAAACGGCGCTAGGTCCCTGCTGGCATGACCTCGGTGACGCGGACGGTCCGGTTCTCCTCATCCAGCGACCGGATCGCGGCGTGGATCGCCGCCTGGGCGGCCAGGCCATCCTCCCCTGAACCGTCGATCCGGTCGGGCGGCACGCCTTCCGCGACCTGCCGGATAAAACAGACCAGGCGTTCGCGGAAGGTGTCGTCGAAGTCGCGGTACCCACCAAAGACGGGGTTGGCATACGATCTCTGTTCGGCGGAGCCGGCGGGATAGAGCGTCGCCCGCTGCCACATGTCCTCGATGACCAGCCTGCCCCCCGTCCCCGCCACCTCGCACCGCTCCACGCTGTGAGCGCGGGCGATGTCGTAGCTCGAGGTCAGGTGGCCGACGGCGCCGTTCTCGAACCTCATATTGATCGACGCCGACGACCAGATGTTGCGTCCCGGGGCGACGGTGGCGAAGCACTGGACGGATTCGATCGGGCCGCAGAACCAGCTCATCAGGTTCACCGAGTGCGGGTTGAGGGCCTTCAGGTGGAAGTTCGGGGTTTCGAACTCCCCGAACTTGCCGATCCAGAGCGCCATGTTGCAGAAGAGCAGATGGCCGAGCTCCCCCTCGTCCCGCCACCGCTTGGCGGCGTACCCGGCGGGGGTGAACCGGTGGTTGAAGTCGATGCCGAAGCAGAGCCCCTTCGCCTTCGCGAGGGCGACCATCTCCGCCGCTCGGTCCAGCTCGTTGCAGATCGGCTTCTCGCACATCACGTGGCAGCCGTGTTCGAGCGCCTGCATCGTCGGCTCATAGTGGTCGCTGCAGTACTCGAACCCGCCCGTCGCGATGCTGACGACTTCCGGGTTCAAGGCGTCCAGCATCTGCTGGGCACTCGTGAACGAAGGGACGCCGTAGGTCTCCTCCCCTTTGCACGCCAGGGATGGAACCCGGTCGCACACCCCTACCAACTCGGCGACGTCGCTTCCCTTGTAGATGCGGGAGTGGAGGTTGCCGATGGGACCGAGACCGACGACGGCGACGCGAACCTTTTTCATTTGCTGGAGTCCTTCTCTCGGTTACCGGGAACCGAAAGAGCCAAACGCAACGATCTAGATCCTCTCCGTCAACGGGTCGCCGTGGATCGGGGGCAGCGGGTGCGGACGCACCAGCTCTCCACCAAGCTCGTAGGACTCGATTACCGCGAAGATGTACTCCATCGTCGCGAGCGCGTCGCGCCCGGACGCCCGGATCTTATCGTGGGCGACGCCGTTCGTGACGTCCTCCAGGTAGGCGTGGATCCGGTCCGGGAACGTCTGGTCGAAGTTCGTGATCCCGGTGTTCGTCACCTCCGGCTCCGAGTTGGGCTTGCTCCAGTAGCTCAACTTCTCGACGCAGTTCTCGATGCAGAACGTCCCCTTGCTGCCGGCGAGCTCGAAGCTCCACCAGCCGCCGAGGCCCCAGACCGCGTCTCCGCGTTGGCTCAGGAGGTACCCGACGGTGTCGTTGGCGAACCGGACGTGCACGCTGTTCACCGAAAGCAGCAGGTCGCTCTTGTTCTTCCGAAAACCCGGTTTGGTCGAGAAGGTCTGGATGTGGGTGATGTCGCCGCAGAAGTGGCGTAGCACGCTGAACGGGTGCGTGAGGAACGCCTTCATATGGCCGTAGGGCTGGTTGAAGCGCGCGCTCGCCGGACCGCCGTAAGAGGCCTCGCCGCCGTCGAAGCCCATCTTGAAAAGGGCGTAGACGGTCTCTCCGATCTTTCCCTCCTCCATCAGCTTCTTCGCCATCTCCGAGGTCTTGCTGAAGTAGTGGTTCAGGTTGCAGCCGAGGGAGAGCTTCCGATCGGCGGCAAAGCGGACCATCTCGCGGCACTCCTCGATGCTGTTCGAAAGCGGCTTCTCGCAAAGCACGTGCTTGCCTGCCTCGAGCGCCTCCATCGTCGGCTCGTAGTGCCAGCTCCCGTTCTCGTATCCGCTGGTGGTGACGTCGACGACGTCGAGCTCTTCGTTCGCGAGCATCTCCTTCACCGACGCGTAGCCCTTGACGCCGTACCTTTCCGCCGCCTCGTTCATCCGTTCCGGGCGAACGTCGCAGACGGCGACCAGGTCTGCGAGCGCGTCCTTCTGATAGGCGGCGGCGTGGGTGTTGCCGATGCCGCCCATCCCGACGAGTCCAATCTTCAGGCTCATTTCGAGGTCTCCTCCTGGAGCTTCTTCTGGAGCGACTGGGCCGCTCCCGGGGTGCCGATGTGCAGGGTGTCGTAAGCCTGCTGCGACGATTCGAAATAGACGATCCCTTCGGCCCCGTGCCACCGGGGTTGGTTCAACACGGGAGCGGGGTTGCCCGTCTCCGCCT
>DASWVS010000232.1:0-1539 GCA_036401135.1 Fimbriimonas sp. | reverse complement strand
CGAAGAGCACTTCGCCCGTGCCTACGCGCAGGACCCGAAGGCGGAGTACCTCGCAGCGCGGGGTTGGGCGCTGTACATGGATCCGACCCGCCGCAGCGAGGTCGCCCAGGCGCGGCAGATGATGATCGAAGCGCTGAAGGTGAACCCGGAGTGCGATCGGGCCCACTATCAGCTCGGGGTGATCGCGCGCGTCGAGAACGACATGGTCTCGGCGGAGCGTCACTTCCGCGAGGCGGTGAGGGCGAACCCCAGGCACCTCGAGGCCAACCAGGAGTTGCGGTTGATCGAGATGCGGAAGAAGAAGGAGCAGGAGAAGAAGCGGGGCTTCTTCAAGTAACCGAAGGCGATCCGAGGAAGCTCGACAGGAGCGCCCGGTCCTCCTCGCTCATCGAGAGGAACTGCACGCCCATCCCCGCGTCCTCGTCCGGCTTCGGAAACCGTCGCACCCACGCGATGCGTGCCTCGGCCGACAGGGGGCGGACCGCGCCGGGGACCTGGAATTCCACCGTCACCGTCTCCCCGGGCTCGAGCAGGAGCTCGCTGCGGAGAAACGTCCCTCCGGGGGAGAGGTCCGTTCCCTCGAAAAGAAGGTGTCCCGCGCCGCGGCCAGCGCGCGCCCGGAACTCGACCTGCAGCGCCGTCCGAAGATGCCGCCGTTGTTCGCCCATTCGGGCCGAACAAAGGTGCATGCGGCAGGCATGTCAAGCAATGGCCCGCCCGGTCGTCGGCTTGCCTTGAGAGATTGACAGGCCTCTCGGGTGCAAATGATCATCCGCGCTTCGAAAGGCGGGTCCTACGTGGCGAAGCAGCACCTGCTCCTCGTCGATTCCGATGCCAAGAGTCTGCGCGTCATGGAGGTCAGCCTGAAGAAGGCCGGCTTCTCCGTGACCACCGCGGTCCACGGCAAGGATGCGCTCGAGAAGGTCCAGATCAGCCCGCCCGACCTGATCCTCTCCGACACGCGGATGCCGGAGATGGACGGGTTCGAGCTGTGTCAGACGCTGAAGTCCGACGAGCGCTTCCGCCAGATCCCGTTCGTGTTCCTCACGAACCAGAAGTCGGTCGAGTTCAAGGTGAAGGGGCTGGAGCTGGGCGGCGACGACTACCTGACCAAGCCCATCTACATCAAAGAGATCGTCACCCGCGTCCGGATGATCCTCCAGAAGGCGGAGAAGGAGCGCCTGGAGAAGCGTGAGACGAAGTCGGGCTTCACCGGCAGCCTCTCGGACATGGGCGTCGTCGATCTCGTGCAGACCTTCGAGATCGGGCGCAAGACGGGCACCATCACGATCAGCGAAGGCGAGCGGGTCGGGACCGTGTGGTTCCGCGACGGCCGGGTCGTCGACTCGGAGTTGGGGCGGCTCGTCGGTGAGAACGCGTTCTACCGGCTCCTCAATACCTTCGAGGGCGGCTTCGAGGTGAAGTTCGGTCCGGTCGAACGAACGGACCGCATCGAGATCTCCACGCAGGGTCTGCTGATGGAGGGCATGCGTCGCCTCGACGAGTGGGGGCGCATGCTGGAGCAGCTTCCGCCGCTCG
>DASWVS010000231.1:0-4161 GCA_036401135.1 Fimbriimonas sp. | reverse complement strand
CAGGCGCGGGGGCGCAAACCCGGGCATCTATCTCCGGGACGTCTCCGACGGCACCGAATCGCTCTTGCTGTCGGGCAACCAGTACCGAGACCCGCAGTGGGGACCCTATCCGACGAAGAGGAACCTCATCGGACCTGGGGGGACGCTTGGGACCGCTTCTGGCGGCTTTATCTTCGGACAGGTGGGGGATCGCTTGAAGAGCTTCGTCTCCTTCGACGCGACGACTCGGTCCACCCTCGTCGTGACCCCCCAGGCGAACCCGAATCCCTACCAGGCGAACGCCGTCTGCACCGTCTCCGCCGACAGCATGAAGATGTTGAAGTACTTCAACGACCTCGCGGGAGGCGTCGTGGCAGTGGTCGGGTCGGCGGATCCGGTCTCGGGAGCGGTCGTTTCCTTCAACGCCGACACCGGCCGGGTCTCGTCCGTCATTCCCTACAAGGCAGCCGCGGCTACCCGGACCCGCGATGCGCTGGCCTACAAGGGCGAGTTCACCGGAGCCTGGGACGACAAGGGCAAGAACCGCGCGCCCAACGGCGCCACGGAAGTCACGCTCGACCCGAATACGGGCGAACTGCTCAGCGTCCGCTGAACGTAGCCGAGGGCGGCAACCTCGTCCCTGCGTCCCCTCATCCCAACCCTTCCCCCCGGGGGGAAGGGCTCTCGAGGGGGCGGCGACGCTCGGGGAAAGCGGATGTGCGCCAAAAGCCAGGCGGCTCTTCCACCACAACGCCACATAGGCACGAAGGCTCTCAGGGGCGCTGGGCGACTCGACCCGAGGGATCGTCCACGAGCGAAGGCCCTCTGGCTTGAGTCGACGCGCTTACCAGCCGCGGCCGGCCATGCGCTCCAGTTCGGGCAGCGTCGAGCAGTTGATCCCAACCATCGGCTCGCCTAGACCCTTGCTGATCTCGGCGAGGCGCTTCGGATCCTTGTGGAACAGGACCGACTCGACGATCGCCTTGGCGCGCTTCACCGGATCACCCGATTTGAAGATGCCGGAGCCGACGAAGACCGTCTCCGCGCCGAGCTGCATCATGAGGGCGGCGTCGGCGGGGGTGGCGATGCCGCCCGCGCTGAAGTTCGGCACCGGCAGCTTGCCGCGCTCGTGGACCTCGCGGATCAGCTCGTAGGGCGCTTGATGCTCCTTGGCGAGGACATAGAGCTCGTCCTCGCGGGCGTTCTGGACCTGGCGGATCTGCGACATCACCGTCCGCATGTGGCGGACCGCTTCCACGACGTCGCCGGTGCCGGCCTCGCCTTTGGTCCGGATCATCGCCGCCCCCTCCGCGCAGCGGCGGAGCGCCTCGCCCAGGTTGCGGCAGCCGCAGACGAACGGAACCGTGAAGGCATGCTTGTCGACGTGGTTCTCCTCGTCGGCGGGCGTCAGGACCTCGCTCTCGTCGATGAAGTCGACCTCGAGCGCTTCGAGGATCTGCGCCTCGGCGAAGTGGCCGATGCGGCATTTCGCCATGACGGGGATCGAAACCGTCTCCTTGATGCCGAGGATCATCTCGGGGTCGCTCATCCGGGCGACGCCGCCGTCGCGGCGGATGTCGGCGGGGACGCGCTCCAGAGCCATGACGGCGACGGCGCCGGCGTCCTCGGCGATCCGGGCCTGCTCAGGCGTGACGACGTCCATGATGACGCCGCCCTTCAGCATCTCGGCGAGGCCGACCTTCTCGCGCCATGTTTTTTTCGCCTGGATCGGGTTCGGTGCAGGAATCGTGCTCATAAGTTCTACCGCCTATTATGTACGCCCGAGCCGGTCGGGATCGGTCCCGGCGGTCTGGGCGCTCGGGCCATTGTCCGGCGAGGCTTCCGACGCAACGTCTGGAGCGTGGCGGGCCATGGGTTCAGGGCAGGTTTCTGAACACGATGCGCTGCCAGGGTTGGGTTTGGAAGCGGATTTCGGCGAGGCCTTCGGGGCGGGCGACGGCGGGGCCGGTCCCCAGGCCCATGATCGAAGGGCCGGATCCGCTCTTCATCGAAGCGAACGTCAGGGGCAACCCCCGGCGCAGGAGGCTCCCCGCGGCGTCTCGCACCTCCGCCTCCATGTAGGCTTCCAGCGGAACCTCGGTGCCGTCCTTCAGCCGGGCTACCCAGCGGCCGGCGAGTTTGCCCGGGTCGAGAAGCGGCAACTCGAGGCCGGCCGGCCGATCGCCCTTCGGCAACGGGTCGTAACTCCTCGTCCGGCGGGCGAGGGGGATTCGAACCAGGGTTCCGTCGCTCCTGAAATACTCGATCCCGAGCGCGGGCCATTCGACGAGGAGGATCTGAAACGCCTCGGGCGGAAAAAGGCCGGCGCGATCGTAGGGCCTCAGGTCCTTGGCGGAGAGATCCAGCTTGGCCGAAGCAGCGACGGTCCAAGGTCGATTCTCCATGGCCAGAAAAGCCCACACATCGACCTTTTTCGTACCCTTGGGCAGCGACGCGACCTGCCGGGTTTCCATCTCGGGAGGCTCCATCGCCGAAAAGAACTCGAGGGGACCCTCCGGAGGAGAAGAACCGGCGGGCAGAAGGTACAGGTGGCGGGCGACCTTCATGCTCGCTCCATTTCCGATCGTTGTGGAACGCGTCCAAACGGCGACCGGCACGCGATCGACACCGTCCACGTCCGCCGGCACCTCGCCGGTCCCTGGCAGTTGCTTCCCGTCCGGACCCGCCCACCGTCGTCCCTTGAAGGTATGTCCCCCGGGCACCGGGCTTCCCCGCAAGGTGCCGACGATCCTCAAGAAGAAGCCTTCGGAGGTCTGATACCTTCCGCCCTTGGCTTCGACCGGCGCCGGCTGGGCGAGGAGGATGGCGGCAAGGAGGGCGGTCGGCAAGGGCATGGGAACAGGATACGACATACCGCCGTTGCGACTCGAGATCGCATTCGAGCAAAAGAATCCTCTACGTTTTCGATGAAAGGCTGTTATTATCTGCAGATATTTTCACTAAATTCGTTTGTGTTCGGAGGTTTCAAATGTTAGGAAAATATCTTGTCTCGGCGTGCTTCGGCGTTCTGGCATCCTTCGCGTCCGCCGCCCCCACCTTTAAGGCGACGGAGCTGGGCTCCATGCGGCCCCTCGCCATCAACGACTACGGTCAAGTCCTCGGCTTTGGGGAGTCGGCCAGCGACGGCTACTTATGGCAGCCGAACGGCCGGAACAGCCTGACGGGGGTTTTGCACGCGCTGCCGAGCCACAGCTTCGGCAGCAAGCTCACCGACATCAACAACAGGGGCCAGATCTGCGGCAGCTACTTCGAGTCAAATCTGCCGATGTTCCTCCTCTGGAGCCCGAACGTCGACAACAGCCCCACCGGCAGCTACGTCATCCTCAGTGGCAACACCACCACCGAGGAATCGAGCATCAACGACTCGGGGCAGATGGCCGGCTCCTATGACCACCACGGCCAAGTATCCTCTTTGACGCTCTGGAACCCGGGAGCCCCACTGGGAACAGCAAGCTGGATCGCCACCCTCTCAGGTGAGATCGCCGGAAGGGTCCGGATCAACAACTACGGACAGATCGCGATCAGCGACGCCTACCCGCTTCCCGGGCAGGCCTTTCTGTGGACGCCGGATTCGGCGAACGGCTATCCCGGAACCTTTGTTAACCTCGGCAACCTCGGATATCCCGGTTCCAGGATCGGCGGCATCAACGACGCAGGGCAGGTCGTCGGCTCGGCGGCGGTCTCGGCAACGAGTTGGCACGCCTTCCGCTGGGACCCCGACACGCCGAACGGCACCACCGGGACGATGATCGATCTGGATCCCGACCTGGACCCGAGCCACTACAGCACCGCAAGCGCGATCAATGGCGCGGGAGACATGGTCGGCAGCACCTTCGATGGAACGAACACGAGGCCGTTTGCCATCATCGGCGGTGAGCGGGTGGATCTCTCAGCCTCCATTCCGATAGGGGCGGAACCCATCGTCCACGCCGCGGCGCTCGACATCAACAACCACGGACAGATCGTTTGCATCGTGTCGACCGCGACGGAGACGCGCGGCCTGCTCCTGTCGCCGTTCACGGCTCCCGAGGACGTCGTGGATCTTCAGTCCGACATCATGGAGCTCGTGCAGCTGGGGGTATTGCTGCCGGCCAACGGCCAGTCCCTCTATGCCAAACTCGACGCGGCGTACGCCAAGATCGCGAGGGGCGACAACGCCGG
>DASWVS010000230.1:0-8613 GCA_036401135.1 Fimbriimonas sp. | reverse complement strand
CTTCCCCCGGTGACGACCTTGGCGGTGAACTTGCCACCGCGGCCCTCCGTCACCCGAAGCTCGATCTCGCCGTCTCCAAGGAGCAGGCGGCAGTTCGGGCAGAGCGCCGCCAGGATCTCGGACTGGCCGATCGGGATGTCGACCTCGCCCGACCCGAGCGAGACGGTCTTGCCCGCCTCGAGCGGAATTGAGCCTCCTTGAATGTCGCCGATCCGGAACTTCGGTCCCTGAAGATCGGCGAGGATCGCCACCGGAGCCAGATCCCTGCTCAACTCGCGGACCCAACCGACCCACCGGCGCTTCTGCTCCCAGTCCCCGTGGCTGCAGTTCAGACGCGCCACGTTCATGCCGCTGTCGATCAGCGCCTTGATCTTCTCGCGCGAATCGACGGCCGGGCCGAGGGTGCAAACGATCTTCGTGCGGCGCTTCATGGGTAGAAGATTATGGCTTGGGCATCCCCTTCTCCATTTGCCCGCAAATGGAGGAGGGGGCAGGGGGAGGAGGTCCGGGGCATCAGCCGAACAGGCCAAAAAGCTTCTTCCTGGGTGACTTCTTGTATGCGAAGATCGGGCGTATTCCATCCCGACGGATCTCGGTTTGAGGACCGAAGCGCCCCCACGAAAATCCCTGCCCAGGCGTCGCGTTGCGCAGATCGGTGACGAACCAACCCTCGCCCAAAGCCTCGGCGAATGCGGCGAGGCGGGAGTCGCCGCTCTCCTCGGCTTCGGCGGCGGCGACGGTGCCGGGATTGGTCCCCCAAACGTTGCACAGCCGGTCTTCGTGGACGTCGTCGACCAAGCTCTGATGAGGGGGTTCGAGCATCCGGAACACCTCGGTGAGGAAAGCAGAGAGGTCGTCGCTCTGGTACAGGATCACTGGCGCGTCATGGCACGCGAAGTAGATCGGTCCCCAGTCGCTCGATTCGGGCGTCAGGTCGACGACCCAAAAGTTGCCGTACCCGTCGTGGGCGATCGGCAGACCGTGAGGAAAGACGTCTGCTTGTTCGAAGTCCATGCTCTCGCCTGTGAAGTCGATTCCCTCGAGCACGCCGTAGATCCCGCGGCACATCCGGAGCAGATCGCGCACGGAATCCGGCAGACGGGTCGGCAACGAGCGTTCGAAGCCGTCGATCTCCTCCTCGGTCATCCCCGGTAGCAGTTTGAGCGTCACCTGTCGGCCGTCGTCATCGACCAAGTGCTTTGAGAGGGCGGTGCGGATCGTCTCAACCGGAGTCATCGATCCAGTTTAGAGGAAGGATCGACACTAGAACAGGTGCCTTTGGTCTTCCTCGGTCCTATCGTGGTTGGCGCTTCGATGCGACAGGCGGTCGGCCGCCTCCCATGCCCGCCGGATGTCGCCGACGAGCAGCGAGTAGCCGCCGTCGCTCCCTCCGTGCATGTTCCGAAGGATGTACGAAGGGTGGAGCGTGGCGATCGCGGTTCTGGCGAACTCGCAGGGGAAGTACTTGCCCCGCTCCTTCGTGATCGCGAAGTCCTTCTTGATCAGGTTCTTCGCGCTGGGCGCGCCGATGCAGAGGATCACTTTCGGCTGAATAAACCCGAGTTGCGGCACGAGCCACTGCCGGCAGGCGAGCGTCTCTTCCGGCGCAGGGGGACGGTTCACCGGCCGGCCCGACGACCAGTCCGCCGCCCGGCACTTCACCGTGTTCGTGATGTAAAGGTCCTCCCGCCGGAGCCCCGCCTCCTCGATCGCCTTGTCCAGCAGCTTTCCCGCCTTACCCACGAAAGGCCGTCCCGTTTTATCCTCGGTTTCGCCCGGCCCCTCGCCGATCAGGACGAGCGGCGACGTGGCATTGCCCTCGCCGAAGACGACATGGGTGCGCCGGTTCGCGAGGGGACAGGCGAGGCATTCCCGCGCGGACTCCTGGAGCTCGAGGAGTGAGGTCCAGCCGCTCAACTCCCCCTCCTCGTTCCGCGAAGCGGAATGGGGAGGGGGCAGGGGGTGGGGAGACGCCTGGGTGCACCTTCGCCTTTCCCCCTCCCCCACGGTTCCCCCATTCCGCTTCGCGGAACGAGGGAACCCTCTTCATGCCTCATCCTTCCCTCTCCACCACTCGCCGGAGCCGGTCATAGCTCTCCTCCAGGCTTTGCGGGATGACGCGCGTGCCGCCGAGGGTGGTCATGAAGTTCGTGTCGCCGTTCCATCGCGGGACGATGTGCCAGTGGATGTGCTGGGGGATGCCGGCGCCGGCGGGTCGCCCAAGGTTGATGCCGATGTTGAACCCGTCGGGGTTGAAGGCGGCGCGAAGCCATCGGACGCACTTCGCCAGGATCTGGTTGACCTCGAGGAGCGTCGGGTCGTCGAGGTCGCCGAGCTCCGCGGTCGCGTGGAACGGCGCGACCAGCAGGTGGCCGTTCGAATACGGGTAGGCGTTCATGAGCACGAAGGCCTTCTCGCCTCGGTGCAGGATCAGGTTCTTCCGGTCGTCATCGCAGGCGGGGAGCTCGACGAAGATGTTCGAGCCCTTCTCGGTCCCGGTCTCGGGTGCTTCGATGTAAGCGAGCCTCCAAGGCGCCCAAAGGATGTCCGGCATAGGTTCGTTATAGCACGGCGGCCAGTGACAGGTAAGGAGACGTGTCCGTGGTTCCTGCACGTGCCTACGGGAGAACCCTCAGAGCAACTCTTCCCCCTCGATTCGGGGTATTGGCGCTCGCAGGCTCGCTCTAGGAAAGCGGTGCCTGGGCACCGCACTCTCCACGGGAAGCCCTCGCCTGGAGGCGATTCTGAAGGACGTCTTCGGCCGCGAACCTTCATCCCGGTCCTTCTCCCTCGGGGGGAGAAGGCCTGCCGAGGCAACGGACGGCTCTGGGCTTGTCGTCGCCTCCGCGCACCTTCGGAAACAAAACGCGCGCCTTCGTTGTTACTCTCTATGTGGCGAGAGACCGGGAGAACCCATGGTATTCTCAAAGCCGGCAGGTCGAAGACGCCCTGCCCACCGAGGCTGAATCCCGGATCGCCGGGAACGGGGGAACCAACTTCAGGGGTGAATTCCGACGCGAATCGGAACGGGTAGTTCTTGGCCCGAACCCGACAGCTAACCTCGTAGGCTCGATGCAAGGACCAGGCTCGTCCCCTGGAGGAGGTCGTTCAAAGGAATGCTAACCGAATTCGAGGTGAGGCAGCGCGTTCGCGAGATCCGCTCCTCATCGATCGCTCCGATGCGCAAGGCGCGCATGCTCCTGAGGCTCGGTCGATCGCTCAACAACCAGTTCCGAATGCTCGCCCACGCGCGGGCGCAGGTTTCGAGGGCCGCGGACCGCAACGCCTCGGCCATCCTGAGCCGAATGGTTCAGCGGACCCAGCTGCTGCACGAAGACGTAAGGGAGCAAGCACTTCGTGCCTTGAAGGATCGGCCGAGGGCCGATCTGAACTGAGGGCGCCCTTCCGCTAACGACGGCTCGCGTCGTGGATGGGGGAGACGCGGATCTCCGCTAGGGGGTAACGCAGCGCCAAAACACGCTTATTCCAAGGCAATAAAGTGTCATATACTCTGATCGGATCCGTGGGTGTGGAGTATGAAGCGCATTCTGGGTGTCTTTCTCGTTGCACTGGCGTGTTCCTCCGTCGCTAACGACACTTGGCTCGTCCAGGGCGGGTCCCCGATCACCCGCCGCAAACACCCGACCGTTCGGATGAGGGAAGAGCATGTGCGGATGTGGGTCTATTGGAACCACGTCGACACCGACTGCACGTTCGTCTTCGTGAACGATGGCCCGGCAACCTCCGTGCGCATCGGGTTCCCCGACGACGCCTACCGCGAACTGCCGGAGGATTTTGCGCCGGAGCTCAAAGGCTTCCGGTCCTGGGTGAACGGAGTTCCCGTCGCGACGAAGTTCGAAAAAGTCGGCTGGCAGGCCTTCCATGCCAAAACGGTGCGTTTTCCTGCCTACTCGACCGTTCGCGTGCGCGACCGCTACCGCGTCGAAATCGGTGGGAGCGTCGGCTACGGTCCGTACTACACGAACATCGTTGCCTATATCCTTCATACCGGCCGTACTTGGAAGGGCAACATTGGTCGCACGATCGTCGACGTTTACTTCGATCCCGAGTTCTTCAGCCCGACCTCGCTCATTTCGAAACGCGACTTTGGCATCGGCTTGGACCGGATGGAGGCGAAGGACGGCTCAAGCGGCAACAAAGCGAGGAACTCCTATCTTGAAAGCAAGTCGAGAGCGCTCCTCTTCCAAGGGCCGTCCAGACCGACGCTGAAGAACGGCCGTGTTCGGTTTATCCGGAGCAACTACGAGCCGACGCAGGAGCACGACGTCTGGCTGGAGTTCCTGAGGCGCGCAAAGAGAACCTAAGCCCACAGGCTGCTCATCGGCACCCCGACGATGTCCCGGTCCAGTGCTACCGTCTCGCGACCGAGGTACAGCACCACCCCGCGCCGGAATTTCTCCCCCGCCAGTTCCCTCAGGAACCTGAGCGCGTCCCCGTCCTCCGGTCGGAGCGTGGCTGTGGTCCGGACTTCGATGCCTACCACCTCTCCCCGCCGCGACTCCAGCACAAAGTCGACCTGAAGGTGCCGGACCGTCCGCAGGTGCAGGAGCCAAGGTCGCTCCTCCGAGTTCGTACAGCCTTTCAGCAGCTCCATCGCCACGAAGTTCCGCAGCGCTCGGAGGAAGCGCAGATCGTCGGTCATCAGCGCTTTCTGATCGACGTTGCCGAGGTGGCACAAGAGGCCGGTATCGGATAGGAACGCCTTCGGTGCCTTGGTGAAGACCTTCGACCGGTCGCTCGACCAGGCGTTGACGAAACGAACCAGGAAGATCGACTCGAGCAGGCTCAGGTAACGCTTGAGCGAGGTGTAGGGGATGCCGGACTCGGTCGCCAGGGATGCCGCGTTCATCACGTCTCCGGCCCGGCTTGCGACCAGGTTCAGCAGCATCGGCATCTGGGCGAGCCCTTCGATGGACGAGAGGTCCTTCACGTCGCGGTCGAGCAGGGTTCGAACGTAGCTGGCGAACCATGCGTCACGGCGGCTCTGGCTGGATCGGAGGCTCGGCTCGGGAAAACCGCCCCGCAAGATGCGCATCGTCGCCTCCTCGCGGGCGACCGGCTTGAAACCCGAAGGTCCGAAATGCTCGGCGAACACGCCTTCGACGAACCGGTCGGGCGAGCCCTCCAACTCTCCCTGGGAAAAGGGAAGGAGATCCACCACCTCCATCCGTCCCGCCAAAGAGTCCGCCATCTTGGGGAGCGCGAGCACGTTCGCCGACCCGGTCAACAGGAACCTGCCCGGCTGGCGCTCGCGATCGACGTTACGCTTGATCGCAAGGAAAAGCTCCGGCGCGCGCTGGACCTCGTCGATCATGATCGGCGGCCGGTAGGCCTCGAGAAATCCTTCCGGATCCCGCTTCGCAAGCGCGAGGGAGATCGGGTCGTCAAGCGTCACCTTCCGCTGACCGTCGAAGACGAGGTCTGCCAGCGTGCTCTTGCCGCACTGGCGGGGACCGTGGACGAGCACCACCGGCGTATCCGAGAGCGCCTCCTCCACCTTCCGCTGCGCATGCCGCTTGAGCATTGATCCTAGTCTATCCACAAGCATCCAAGACCGCCACCGGGGAAGGGTTGAGAAATCAGCATCGACGATCGCGCCCCGAGTACCGGGCACCGAACCCCGCACACCGATAAGCGGTGCCAAACTAAACAACCCGGAAATAACGTCCAAAGGACAGCCGATGACGAACGACCCGAACCGCACGCAGATGCTCAACCAGGACCCGAACCGCACGCGGCTCGGGGGGCCTCCGACGCTCGACCCGAACAAGACGGTAATGGGAGCCGCGCCGACGCTGAACGCGACCCAGACGATCAAGCCGGTTCAGTGTCCCGTCTGCAAGACCTTCAACCCGGCGGGGGTGATGTTCTGCGTCGACTGCGGCCTGATCTTCGACCGCTCGCTTCCGGACGACGCCTTCGGCGCGCCGGCGGTGCAGCTTCCGATGCTGGTCGAGCAGTCCGGCCGCGAGCAGGCGGTCCGTCCCGGCACCAACGTGATCGGCCGCGAGGGCGACGTCGTCATCGCCGACGGTCGTGTCTCCCGCCGCCACGCCCAGATCAACAGCGTCAATGGAGCCCTCGAGATCGAAGATCTGGGCAGCACCAACGGCACCAAAGTCGACGGCCAGGCCCTGGCTCCAGGCGAGAGGAAAACCTTGACGGGAGGCGAGCGTCTCTCGTTCGGCGGCTTCGAAATGCAGCTGACGTTGCCGGGTCAGAAGGGCGGGAACGTCACCCAGGCCTTCGCATCGAACAAGACCTCGGCGATCGCGGCCCCGCCCAAAAAGGAAGTGGCTCCGGCGACGTTGGTGGGAGAGGGGAAGGAGCTTCCCCTGAAGGCGGGGACGAACGTCTTCGGGCGCAAGTCCGGCAACGATGTCGTGATCGCCGACCCTTACGTCTCCGGCAAGCACGGCGTCATCGAGATCGCCGAGGACGGCGTCTACCTGACCGACACCGGCAGCACGAACGGCACCATGCTCAACGACGCCAAGCTCGTGCCGAACATGCGGACGCGCGTGAACGAGGAGGATGTGATCCGCCTCGGCAGCATGGAGTTTCGGGTGCGGACCCGTGAACAGGGAGGGCGATGACCTCGAAAGAGATCGGCGCCCTTGCTCAAATACCGCCAGCCCATTACGAAATGGGCGTCAAAGTCGTCCTTAAGCGCACTGTTACCGGCGCCGTCTCGATGGAAGCGGCCCGAACCTATTGGGAAGGGCGCGGTTTTGACAACTGGTTGCCGGCCGGAGACGTTTATACGGCAACCCGAGGGAGTTCGTGGGCAAACTTCGCCTCGTTCGACTCCTGCAAGCTCAGCGCGCAGCTGAAGCTGGTACGCGTCGAGAACGGAATCGAAGCCGAGATGGAGATCTCGACGTCCATGCAACTCGTCACCATCTGGAACTACGCCAAGTGGCAACTCGAACTTCGCGAGTTTGAGATCTACTTGCGGACGGGTCAGCTCGATCCGGAGACGTGGCGGGACTACCGTAGGAACCAATGGAGGGTGTACCTCGACTGGCGGCCCGCGCCTGCGCTCCTTCGGGAGTGCTTGAAAAGGAAATGAACCGCTGCAGCTGGGCCGACGGAAGCGACCTCATGCGCCGGTACCACGACGAGGAATGGGGAACGCCCACGTTTGACGAAGGTCGGTTGTTCGAGATGCTCTGCCTCGAGGGTCAGCAGGCCGGGCTGAGCTGGGAGACGGTCCTCAGAAAGCGCGAGGGCTACCGGAGCGCTTTCAGCGGCTTCGATCCGGCGCGAGTCGCCGGCTTTTCGAGCGAGGACATCGACCGGATCCTCCAAGACCGGTCCGTTATTCGGCACCGGGGCAAGCTCGAAAGCATCGTCGACAACGCCCGCGCCGTCGTCGCGCTCGAGGGCCGGTTCGCGGATGTTGTCTGGAGCTACGTCGGCGGGGAGCCGATCGTGAACCGCTGGCAGTCCCTTGACGAGCTTCCCGCGAAGACTGCGGAGTCGGACGCCATGAGCAAGGGTCTCAAGAAGCTCGGCTTCCGGTTCGTTGGAAGCACGACCTGTTACGCCTTCATGCAGGCCTGCGGAATGGTGGACGACCACCTCGCCACATGCTTTCGAAAGATCGGATAATCGCCGAACACTGCCCCGTTGGGAGTGATCTGACAGTAGAATATCGTCCCTACGATCTTGAGAACCGAGTCGAGCTACCCCTGGCTGAACGTTGTCGAGTACCCGTTCGTCCCCCGCGAGTTCCAGTCGCGCGACGGATGGATGAGCTACGTCGACTCCGGACGGGGTCGGCCGATCGTATTCCTGCATGGCACGCCCTCGTGGTCGTTCGAGTTCCGCTGGTTCGTGCACAAGCTCAACGGCTCGTATCGGTGCATCGCGCCCGACCACCTCGGTTTCGGCCTTTCGGAGAAGCCGAGGGACGCCGACTACAGTCCCCAAGGCCACTTCGAGCGGTTCTCGGAGTTGATGGACTACCTGAGGCTGAAGGAGGCGACCCTGTTCCTGCACGACTCGAGCGGCCCCATCGGGCTGAAGTGGGCGATGGAGAACCGGGACCGGGTTCAGGGGCTGATCCTCTGCAACACCTATATGTGGTCGCTGCGCGACAACCCGTCAGCGCGCAAACTCGCGCAGATGGTGAGCCACCCGATCAACCGCCTGTACTACCGCATCCTCAACGCCAACCCGGCCTTCATCCTGCCCTCGCTCTTCGCCGACCGGCACTGTATCCCAAAAGCCACGCAGGTCCAGTACCTCGAGCCGCACCGGTTGGAACGAGAGCGCCGCGGGGTTTATAAGATGGTCGAGTCGCTGATCTACGGCGAAGCTTTCTTCGAAGACCTCTGGTCGAAGCGGGCGGAACTGATCGACATCCCCACCCTCGTGCTCTGGGGGATGAAGGACCCGATGTTCACGCCCCGCTACCTCGAGCGCTGGGAGGAGACCCTCCCGCAAGCCAGCGTCTCGTGCTTCCACGGCGTCGGGAGGCACATCCCCGAAGAATGCGCCTCCGTGGCGGTCGACGAGATCCGCTGGTTCCTGACCAACCGCTCCGTCTCCGCCCGCACGATGCTTTAGCCCGGGAGCGCGGACACT
>DASWVS010000229.1:0-3891 GCA_036401135.1 Fimbriimonas sp. | reverse complement strand
GTTCCTTGAATCGTAAGTCGGGCGCTCGACCAGGTCCAGGCCGAGAAACTCTTGAATCCTTGAGTCGACGCCGGCGGGGTCCGCACGAATGTCGTCGAAAACGACGACATGGACCTGCTCTTTGGGAAACACGGCCATGGCGTGCTCGACCCGCGAGCCCAAGAGCCCCATCAACTGGTAGTCGGCTTGGACGGGGTCGATCTTTTGCGACGCGGACACCGGCATTCGTCGGCCCTGCCGTCTCTCCGGCGAGAGCCTCCACGCCTCCTCGAAGTCGCCCGCATCCTCGGTCAGGTGGAAGACGTTGTGCTCGTACATCGACGGCACCATTTCGAGCGGGTTTCGGACCGAGACCAGGATCTTGGCTTCCGGGGCGAAGTCCCGCACGCGCTCGAGCGCGCCGGGGGAGTGCAGGTAAGTGGTCGATCCCTCGCCCACCACGCGATGGCCTGGCCCCGCCTCTTGGAAGAGCCGGAGATAGTCGTCGAGACGGGTGACCGGGCGGAACGAACGCGTTTCCTGCGTGAAAAAGTGAGGCTCTTTCGTGCTCGAGAAAAAGACCTGCGGATGGTCCTTCAGCCAGTTATAGAGCGAAGTGGTCCCGCACTTCGGAGCGCCCACGATAAAGCAGTTCGGCCGAGCCATTGGAGGAGCCGAGTTTACTCGGGCACGAAAAAAGCCCGCCGGGATCATCCGGCGGGCTTTCCAGGCGACCTTCAGTTCTTGATGTAGTCGCGAGGGTTCCGCTGTCGGTCGTTGATGTACGCCCGCTTCGTGAACTGGTCCGAGATGCTCTGCGCCTTGGAGTCGGGGAAGAGATCGGCGATGATCGCAAGGACCCTGCTCACCGATACCGGATGGTGTCCGAGTTTCTCGCCGCCGTCCAGGTTCGATTTGCCGATTCCGGTACGGGTGTTGCCCCGGGTGTCGATGCTGCCGTCCTCCAGGAAGTGCATCAGGTACCAGTCCGAGGCTCGGCGAAGCGCATCCTTCACGTCGCTTCTCGGTTCGAGGTAGTAGATCCCCGCGAGCTCCTTGATCGACACGCTCTGGTAGCTGGTGTCGCCGCCGCCGTCTTCCAGGAAGACGCCGTCGCGGTCCTGGAGGCTGAGGGCCTCTTTCAAGAATTCGTTGCCTGCCGAAACGTACTTCTGGTCCTTAAGGAAGAACCCGAGTTGGACGAACGAGCGCGCGTTCATCAGCATTCGGTTGGCGTTGCGGCCGTCCCGGTTGAACAGCTGCTGTCGCCCGCCGTACGAAAACTCGGCTGCGCGGCGGATCGGCTCGCGCAGACTGTCCACGTCCGCCTTGTACTTGCTGTCCCACGCTCTCAGCTGCATCAGCGCCGGCACGGCGTCTTTGAGCCAGAACAGGTTGGAGGAGACGTACGTGGCCTTCGGGACAGGTCGTCCGTTGCGTTCCTTGATGTTCACCGGGAAGCTGCCGTCCGCAAGCTGTCGGTCGAACGTCCTCTTCACCGCACGGAAGGTCTTATCGACCGCGGCATGGTCCTCTTCGGCGATCGCCATGGACAGGGATTGGGCAACCACCCTTTGGTCGCGCACGGCGACCCACCCCTGCTTCCGGTTGACGCCGACGTTGCCGTCCTCGTCCGTCTCGCCTTGCCGGATGGCGGCCTTGCGAACGTTGGACGGAAGCTTTTTGAAGGCACGGACCTCACGGAGGGTATCGGGTTCCTTGTTCAGGTCGGGAGCCCCCTGCATGACGAACAGCGGTAACAATGCGAGTGCGGTCATAGTCATCGGCTTGTCCAGATCGTAAGTCTAGACGCTACAGCTTTCTATACGTTCGGCTGCGAGCCCCGGTTCGGCCATGTTCCCTGGATCAAGGGGAGCCCTGCGGGAACCGGTATCATCCGTCCTGAACCTCGTCATGGTCGATATCCACTGCCACATCCTTCCCGCGATCGACGACGGGGTCCAGTCGATGGAAGAAGCGCTCGAACTGATCGGGCGCGAAGTCGAGGGCGGGACGACACGCTTCATCGCTACCCCCCACGTCTACACCGACCAGGACATATTGAATTCGCCGCAGCTTCACGACCGCGTCGCCCAACTGCAGCAGGCGGTCGACGATGCCGGGATCGCGGCCCGGATCGTGCAGGGGGCCGAGGTCTTTCCCACCGTCGCCATCGGGCCCGCTCTCGACAAGAACCTTCCCCTCACCCCGGGCGGCCACCGGAAGCACATGCTCATCGACCTTCCGATGTCCAACTTTCCGATGAACTTCGACGACATCCTCTTCGAGGTGCAGTCGAGGGGCATCACGCCGATCCTGGCGCATCCGGAACGGACGGGCCCTTTCCAACGCGACCCCGAGAAGATTCGGACGTACCTCGAAAAGGGGATCGTGTGCCAGGTCAACGCGGGGAGCGTCACCGGCAAATACGGCCAGAGGGCTTCCGAAGTCGCCATGATCTACTTAAGGAATCGATGGGCGCAGCTGCTCGCCTCGGACGCGCACGCTCCTCGTCCGAGGCCGATCCTCCGCCGGGCGATGAACGTTCTCTCCGAGGAAATCGACGCGGACTATCTCGAGCTTCTCACCGAAACGAGCGGCGCCTGCGTCGCGGACGGGCTCGCTCTGCCGCCGCTGCCTCAAGCCCCGCCACCGGTGAAGAAAGGGTTCTTCCAGGGGCTTTTCGGTCGCAAAGGGCGTCAGTGACGCAGGTCGAGGGCTTTCGCATCCTGGGGAGGATGCCCCATCGCGCGCTCCGCTTCCGCCTCGACCCGGTTGATCTCGTCTTCAAACCGCTGCCGGATCGCTTCGACTTCCGATTCGGTCGCGTCGGCAGGGACGTAGATCGGCTCCCCCGCCAGGATCACCGCCCGCGTGAACGGATGCGGGATCAGGTAACGGTCCCATGATCTGAAGAGCCACCTTCCGGCCGCCGAGACGCCCACGGGAATGAGCGCCGCACCCGACTTCTGGGCGATCGTCATCACTCCGCTCTGAACGACCCCCGAGGGTCCGCGCGGGCCATCCGGGGTCATCGCCATCAAGCCTCCTTCTCGAAGGGCCCGGATCGCCTCCACCGCCGCCCGCACGCCGCCGCGGCCCGTGCTTCCCCTGATGATCCGGTAGCCGAGGCGCCTGAAAATGGTCGTTTGCAGATCGCCGTCCTTCGACTGGCTGATGATCACCCACGCCCCCCGGTTCCGGTAGGCGTTGGCGAAGACGAAGGTTCGCCCGTGCCAGCTGCACAGGATCGCGGAGCGGCAGGCCTCCACCTTGTCGAAGCCCTCGAAACGCACCCGCACGAGGCTTCCGAGCGTCCGCACGATCGCGTAGGCGATGCCACCGAGGACCTTGGGCCGGACAACCCTCCATCGGTCCTTCAGCGTCACGACCGCCCCCTCCGGCCACATAGGCGCGCGGCGATCAGATCCACCCGCGCTTCCTTGCGAGTTCGACCGTCGGGTGCAGGGGGTAGGCCTCCTGAAGCTCCTGGAGAAGGCGCGCCGCGCGCTCAGGCTCTCGCGACCGCTCCAGCCCTGCGAGCGCCAGGATCGCCTCGGGACGCTGCGGATCGTCGACCTGGCTCGAGACGACCGTCGCAAGGATCTGGATCGCGCATTCGGGATCCGTTTCCTTGAACCGTTCGGCGAGCAGCGTTCTTCGCAGCGTCGTCAGCGCCCCTGCGCCTCCCGAGTCACAGATCCGACGAAGGACTTCCGGCTGCTCCTCTTCGGGGACCGCGTCGAGCAGGCCGACCAGAGCCGCGGTCTCGCCGGCGTGGTCGTTCTGCATCGCGAGGGCGTCCGCCAACTGGCGCAGCGCCCGAGGGTCGTGGGGATGGACCTTCAGGTGCTGCCGAGCGGCCATGGCCAACGCGGCGGGCCCTCGATCCTGCATCTGTTCCAGCGTCTC
>DASWVS010000228.1:0-3677 GCA_036401135.1 Fimbriimonas sp. | reverse complement strand
CCGTTCGTAGGAGAGCGTCGTGCGTCCGTTCCCGAATCTCCGGGCTCCGGGAGCGACGTCTCCCGTCACGAGGGTGATGTCGGCCTGCTCGGGAAACCCGGCGCGCTGGACGACGAGTTCGGAAACGGAAACCCGCCGAGTGGCCAGGTTGTCAGCGGGTAGGAGGCCGCGCCAACGCGCATCCCCCAGGGTCGCTTGTGCCGAGTCGCCCAGAAACATCAAGGTCCCGCCCGTCAGCGCATACAGCTTCAGAGCTTCCACCTGTTCGTCGCTCAACCGCTCGGATCCGGCCGCCAGGGCGACGGTCGACAGTCCCGTGTAGCCGACAGGCCGCTCGGGAGCGCGTTGCGGCGTCGTGTAGAGATCGCGGAAGGCCGTTTTATCCGACGCCGATTTGAGTCCGGCCAAAGTGGCCGAGTTATCGCCGATTACCGCGACCAGGCGCGCTGCGGGCTCATAGAAGCCAAAGTCGTGGAGGAACGGTCGGACGAGATTTCCTCGTCCCGTTTGAAGACGGAAGACGACCTGGTTGCCATAGTCGGCGGTCGGATAGGTCGTGATCCGTTTCTTCGAGCCCGAAGGCAGATCGACCGGGTAACGGACCGTGAGGCCGCCAGCGGTCGCAGAGACGACGCCCCGGGTGCCGGGTCCCCGGTTGGTGACCGTGACCGCAATCGGCATGAACCCGTTTGGCTGGCTCTGGCCATCGAAGACCGGCTGCAGATCCATTTCGAGGGGTTCCGCCGCCATCGTTGCGGCAGTGAGCAGAACCAGGCCGATGACCAAAGTTGTTTTCATCCGGGATGCTCCTCGATGGTGCAGTGACGTTGCGAAGGGGTGGAAACGTTTGCCTAATGTAACACGGTTTCGCGAAGGTTTTGTCCGCCGGGTCGAAGGTCCCGACGCCGGGGCCATAATACGCTTCCATGGAGCCGTTGACGTGGGAAGAGTTCGACAGGGTCGAGGTTCGAGCGGGCACGATCCTTCGCGCCGAAGCCCTTCAGGAAGCGCGGAAGCCTTCCTATAAGATGTGGATCGACTTCGGCGAGTTCGGCGTCCGGCAGTCGAGCGCGCAGATCACGGCGGTGTACACGCTGGAGGAGCTGGCTGGAACCCAGGTCGTCGGGGTGATGAACTTCCCGCCCAAGCGGATCGCCGGATTCGAATCCCAGGTTCTTGTCACCGGCTTCGAACGGGCTCCGGGTGAGGTCGTGCTTGCCCGTCCAAGCCAGCCGGTCCCCAACGGAGCAAGGCTCTTTTAGGGCCGGGGATCAGGTGGGGCCGAACCCCGTCCCCCATCCCGTCACCGGGCATAGGGTCGCATCGAAGGCGATCAAGTCCTCGACGTCGTAGGCGCCTTGGGCGAGCACCTCCCCGTCCGGCCCGATCGCGAGCGAGCAGCCGATGCACTTGCGCCCCGCCCAGGGGCCGCCGGTGATCGGGCCCACGTTGCTGACTCCCACCACGGTGGCCCGATACCGGCGAGCGATCTGCCAATACGCCGTCAGCCACATTTCGCCGTACGGGTCGGTCCGGTTGTCGTGGTCACCGTCCACAGCCCAGGCGCAGGGGGAAGGGAAGAGCTGCACCCCCATGCGGGCGAGCGAGTGGGCGAAGTGGAGCGAACCGGGGGCGTTGTCGGCGCAAATGGTAAGCCCGATGGTGCCGATGGGGGTGTGGGCGGCGTGGAGGCCGCTCCCGAGCCCATAAAGCCCCATGGCGATCTCGAGTTCGTTGATCTTTCGGTGCTTGCCGAGGATGGCTCCGTCGGGCCCGATGAGGACGGCGGTGTTGAAGATCGACTCCTGCTGGCGCTCGGTGATCCCCGCGACGAGGTAGAGGCCGTGCTCCCGGGCGGCGCAGGAGAGGACGCGGCTCGTGCCCCCCGGTATCGGCGAGGCGATGGTGCGGGCAGACGGATCGGTCCAGCCGGCATCGAGGCACTCGGGAAGAACCAACAGGTCGCATCCCTCGCCGCTCGCCGCCTCGATCATCTCCACCGCGCGCGCCAGGTTCTCGTCGAGAGCGCCCCCCTCGACGCGCATCTGCCCCATTCCGATTCGAATCCGATCGTCCAACAGCGACATGCCTACCCCTTCAGCCCGCTCGTCGCGATGCCCTGGATGAACACCTTCTGGGCGAGGAAGAAAACCACCACCACCGGCAGGATCACCAGGGTCGAAGCCGCCATCAGGAGGTTCCAAGGCGTCCCTCCGTGCTGGGTCTGGTACGCGCTGAGCCCCACCGAAAGCGTGAAGGTGTGCTGGTCCACCAGATAGATCAGCGGCCCCATGAAGTCGTTCCAAGCGCCCATGAACGTGAAGAGGGCGACCACCATCAGCGCCGGCCGCGACAGGGGCACGACCACGTCGGTGAAGATCTGAAACTCGCTCGCCCCGTCGATCTTCGCCGCCTCGCTCAGCTCGAACGGGATCGCCCGGAAGAACTGGCGCAGCAGGAAGATCGAGAACGCCGATCCGAACCACGCCGGCACCCACAAGGGGCGGAAGGTCCCGATCCAGTCCAGCTCCCGAAAAATCCCGAACGTCGGCACCATGAGCACGGGGAAGGGCACCATCATCGTGGCGAGGGTGATCGCGAAGAACAGGTCCCGACCGGGCCAGCGGAGGCGCGCGAAGGAGTAGGCGACGACGGTGTTGGAGAACACCACTCCCGACACGACGAGCGCGCAGACGAGGATCGTGTTGCGGGCATAGACGAGGAACGGGATGTAGCCGAGCTTGTCCGCCCCGTAGACCATCGCCTCCTTGAAGTTGCCCCACTGGACCTCGCTCGGGATCCAGACCGGCGGGCTCTTCATCGTCTCCTCGATCGGCTTGACGGCCGTCGAGATCAACCACAGGAGGGGAAAGACGTAGATGATCGAGAGCACGATCAGCGCCGCCTGGATGAGCAAGGTCGCGGTCCGAGAACGGCTCGCCTGGGAGGGCGTTGAGTCGCGGCTGCGGTTGGTCACGAGCGCGACCGGGGCGAGATCGGAGTCTCCCGGTACGTCTGGGTTTGGCTCTTTGATCATTTCGTCGCCTCTTCCCGGAGCGTGACGCTCCGGTGACCCATGGCCGGGACGGCCATGCTACGAACCTCCATAGTGGACATGCTTCTCGCTCACCTTCAGCGCCGTCAGGGTGAGGACCAGGATCACGAGGAACATCAGCCAGCCCATCGCGCTCGCGTAGCCCATCTTGTTGTAGCGGAACGCGTTGTCGAACAGGTACATCGCGTAGAAGTAGGTCGATCGCGCCGGGGTACCGCCGGGAAACATGACGTACGGCTGGGTGAAGATCTGGAGGGTGCCGATGATCCCCATGATGCCGTTGAAGAGGATCACGGGCGAGATCATCGGGATCGTCACGTTCCGCGTCTTCTGCCACGGCGACGCGCCGTCGAGGTCGGCCGCCTCGAGCAGCGAGGACGGGACGTCCTGCAGCCCGGCGAGGTAGATCAGGACGGCGTTGCCGACGCCCCACACGCCCATCACGACGAGCGAAGGCTTCGACCAGTTCGGATCGCCCAGCCAGTTCGGGCCGGCGACGCCGACGAGCTTGAGCACCTCGTTCAGGATGCCGTGCTCGCCGTTCAAGACCCACAGCCAGAGCACGGCCAGCGAGACCATCGGCACGAGCGAGGGGATGAAGAAGAGCGTGCGGTAGACCGTC
>DASWVS010000227.1:0-6752 GCA_036401135.1 Fimbriimonas sp. | reverse complement strand
CCGCGTCGTCTTCCAGAAGGGTTTCCCCAGGGACGTCGGCATCAACGGCGTGCGAGTCGAAGACGTGATCCAGGTTGCGATCGATCGCCTCCAGACCTACCAGAGAGGCGCGTTGGCCTGCGCCGAGAACGAGCAGGCGATCGCCTCGCTTCGGCACGCGGTCGCCGCCCTGGAGGCGCGCGCGAGGCGGCGACAGGAGCAAGGCGTCTTCCACACCTTCGAGCCGCACGAGTACGTCCGCACCGAGGACGAGTGCGACGATTTCTCCGCCACCGGCAGCTAACCTTTGTGCCGAGGTGCAAGCCCTCGGGCCAGCACCTCGCGCCCGGTCAGATCATCTCCGCGCCCGGCGTCGTCCGGTCGATTGCGGGGGTATTGCCCAGTTCCATGATCCGCTTGAACCTGCGCAGGTCGTCGTCGATCTGTCGTTGCGGGTCGTTATGGAAGATCCGTGCGATCCAGACCCCCAACATATCGCCCGGCGGGTTGTACCGCAGGACGACGCGGATGCGGGTGTTCCCCTCGCCGGCATCTTCGAAGTGGACGGATCCCGCGTTGTCGACTCCGGATCCTTCGAGCGTCTGCCAGGCGATGAGCTCGTTCTCGATGTCGTTGACGATCTCCGCCTCCCATCGCACGATCGTTCCCGCCGGAGCCTTGGCAGTCCAGATCGACCGCTGATCGTTCTCGACCTCGACCGACTCGAGGTGCGACATAAAGGCAGGCAGGTTCTCAAGGTTCCGCCAGAGGCGATAGAGCTCCGCCCGAGGCTGCTCGACGACGACGCTGCTTTCGACCCGGACGTTGCGGGGACCGACCCCGGTCGGTTCCTTGGGAAGGTCGATCCCGATCGCGTCGTACAGCTTCTTGTAACCCTGCTGACCTCGATAGATCAGGCCGACGCCGGCGATCTTGAGCAGAAAGCCCAGGGGACCGCCCCGGCGCAATCCGCTCAGCAGGAGCATGCCCCCCGTGACCATCGCGCCTACATGCTCGATGTCGCTCGCATCGATCTCTTGCTTCTTCTGAATCTCGGTGTCCATTGCATCATTGACCCCCTAGGATGCGGCTCGGTTCGCCCCGGCCGAAGCAGTCCGTTCACGGCGAGGAATCGAAGCCCTAGAGCCAGTATTTTTACTGGTTCGTTTCCGACTAGGCTGGTTCCTGCAGGAATATTCTGAATCGCGGCACCTTCGACCCACGGCTGCGCGTACATTCCACGTTTCTGGGATATAAGAACAAGTCGCACCCAGAGCGAATCCTGGTGGTGGAAGAGATAAGAAGATGTCACTGAAGTCTGGACTGATAACGATGGCGACCCTTGCCGGGATCGTCTGCTTCGCGGGTCAGGATCCCCGGTTGGACTACTCGTTCGCGGCGCCGTCCCTCGACGAGTCGGAAACCGGACCGTCGGCCGCCTGGGCGCAGACCTCCCCCGCCCCAGCCGTCGCGAGCAAACTCGTTTCCGTGAGTTTCAGCAACGCGGGCCTTCCGGAGGTTCTCGGTTGGATGAGGAAACAAGGCATCAACTTCGTGATGGACGAGGCTCTGGCCAAGAACCGGCGGGTCACGCTCAATGTGGTGAACCTACCCATCGGGAAGGTGATGGACGCCGTTGCCGAGAGCCTCGAAGGCCACTGGGTCCAGCGCGACGGGATCTACGTCTTTCGATCCGGCCCGGGCTTTTACACTCAGTTCGGGAGCATGCCCGCCTTCACGGTCCCTTCCGTTCCTGGGTCGAGGTTCGACCCACCCAAAGTCGATGTGAAGGTCAAGACGCTGCCGCAGGGCCAAGGCTGGGCGCCCCGTGCCTTCGAATGGAAGTTCGTGAACGATGAGGAAATCGTCGAAAAAGTGACGAAGGAGCTCCGTCAGAGCCTTCGAGACTCGAAGGTTGCGGACGAGGCGTTCTGGGAAAGGTTTTCCAACGAGTTGGCGAAGAGCCTCAAGAAGAACCTCAAGGAACGGGACGCGATCTTCACCGACGTTACGAAGACCTACAAGATCGACACGATCGATCCGAAGGCGCTGGAAGAGATCCGCGCAAAGTTCGGCTCGACGAGCATTTCGCGCACGATGGACGCCAAGAGGTTCAGCCAAAGCCTCACCCCTGTGCAGAAGGAGCTCCACAAGAAGCAGGGCTACCTCAAGATCTCCGACCTGACGCCGGAGCAGAGGGAGATGCTCGGCATCAAGGGCGACGGGGAAAACATCGAGCTCGAGTTCCGGATGGACGGCGACGCGATCAAGGTTCGGAGCAAGTAGACGCCTTCGGCGAAAATGGAAGAGGGGCGGGTGCGCATTGTGCACCCGCCCCTCTTGTTGGCGTCGACGACTTTGAGGCTTAGTCCTCGGTCGAAGCGCCTTCCGCGTAGGCGACCACCTGGGTGGTTTCCGCGCCGCCGTTGGTCAGGTCGTTCGAGAGGATGAAGACCGTGTAGTTCTCTCCGCCGGCCAGGTTGACCGTCTCACGGCCGAGAACTCGGCCGCCCTGGGTCCTTACGATGACTTCCCAGTTCCCCTGTCCGTAGCTCCGATAGTCGGTCGCTTCCTTGTAATCCACGTCGTTCCCGTCGGGCGCCAGGTTCGTGATATCGGTATCGGGCCGCACGAAAAAGACGTCGACGTTGTCGACTCCGGTGTGCTTCGCCGCGTGGACGAACCGAACGTTGATCTCGTCGTTGTCGGGATCGTCAAACTCTCGGTCTTCGATGACGAAGGCTTCACGATCGTTCGCGCTGCCACCCACTCCCACGACCGTGTAGTAGGTGTTGTTCCGGAAAAGGGTTCCCGGGGCGGAGGCAAAGACCGTGCGGGTGGTCGGATCGACGAAGCGGACGTTCTGCTCCTCGTTGTCCGAAATCACGTAAGGGCTCAGGCCCCCGTACTGGAGCGCCGGTCGCTCGTCGGTTTCGGTGAACTGAACGAGCACATCCTGCTTGTAGACGGCGTTCAGCGCCCGGATCCGGGGGCTTCGACCTACGACCGTGGTATCGTCGCCGCCGCATCCGGCGATCATGAGCGCAACGACGGCTGCCGCAAACGGGATCAATTTGTTCATCTAGTACTCTCCTCTATCAAATTGTGCGACACGCGCACAATGCCGGTTTGCATGACGAGGCTGCACCGAACGTGGTTCCCGTAGATATGCTGTGGCAGGACGCACCTTATTGCGGGTCGGAACCGACATTGGCTCCGAGAGGTCCTTCAGCTATCGCCTTTGACGAGGAGCCGAAACCGAAATGTCCACGTATTACGCCACCGTTCAGAACATCCGAGACGCCCTGGAACTGCTGCACGAACTGCTCAGGGCCGGGGTCGCACCCGACGACGTCAGCCTTGTCTCCAAGGAGACGCTGCCCGGTTCGGAGGACTTTCCGAGCACGATCGGGGATGCGACGGCGTTCGTGGGTCGGGAAGACGATCCGCCAACGGATCGCCTGGTTCCCGAGGACATGGGAGCGGCGGATCGAATCGCGGAAACCGCCTCGCCGATCGCCGGCATCGATACTTCGAACTCGGCGACCA
Organism: Fimbriimonas sp.; assembly: GCA_036401135.1. GTDB lineage: Bacteria > Armatimonadota > Fimbriimonadia > Fimbriimonadales > Fimbriimonadaceae > Fimbriimonas. The sequence continues at coordinate 3,224 of DASWVS010000227.1, read as the reverse complement.
ACGTGGATTCGGTCGACCAGTCGGACGACTCGCAGTCGTATGCGGAGGATTCGATCCAACCCCCGGGAGAGATCTCCCATGCCGAGCACGAGCGCGACGACCTCGAGCTGGCGGTGCGTACCGGGTTCCCGACCGCGGTTCCCCTGCTCGACGACGTCGTGGACTCCGAGACGCCGGTCCAGGACCAGTACGACGACGGCCTGGAAACGATCTCCATGCCGGGCGCCGGCACGGTCGCGGGGGGAGGAGCGATGGCGACCGCCGCCCTCGATTTCTTCCAACCCGACCGGACGGACCATGGGGAGGCGCTGTTGCGCCATCTGCAGGACGAGGGAATGGACGAGGAGCGCGCCAGGATCTACGTGCACGCCCTGAACAACCGCCGAACGCTGCTCGCCGTCCATGCGAACCCGGGAACAGTGGACGACGAAGTATTGGAGAGCTACCTGTCCCGCCACCAGCTCCAGAACCTCGAGATGGTGGATGCCCCCCGGTTCTTTGAGGGGGGCGGAAAGGCGAGGATGATTTAGCAGCGATTTCCGGCCGGAACGCTCAACCGCTCCGGCCGGGTGGAGGCGTCCTAGCTCACCTTCTTCAGGAGAACCTCGATCGCCTTGTCCAACTGCGGATCCTTGCCCGCGAAGTACTCTTCAGGCGAGATGTCCACCTTGACGTCCGGCTCCTGCCCCATGTTTTCGAGCGGTGAGCCGTCCAGGCGGTAGACGCCGGTGCCGGGCATCCTGGCGCTCGTGCCGTCCACCAGACGAAAGCCTCCGGTGTAGATGACATAGCCGGGCGTCGGCATTCCGACCAGCGTCGCCAGTCCGCGTGCGCGCATCGCGTACGGGAACATCTCGGCGTTTGAGAAGCTGGACTCCGCGTGCATCACGACCATCGGCAGGCCCAACGCCTGGCCCGGCCCCTGGATCGGGTCCTCGTCCCGAACCTGGTAGAAGGAGTTCGCCCTCCTCTCGAGCACGTCGATGATCCGATCGGACGTGTTGCCCCCTCCGTTGTTGCGAACGTCGATGATCAGGCCCTTCTTGTCCTTGGCGTACTGCCAGACCTGCTGGTTGAACCGGTCCAGTTCGGAACCGCCCATGCCGGCGATGTGGACGTAGGTCAGTTTGCCGCCCGACTTCTCCTCGACGTACTTGCGCCGAGCCTCGAGCCGGTTCGACCAGATGATATTCCCGAATTCGCCGCCCGAGATCGCCCGGTACTTAACCTGGCGAACCTCGCCCGCAGGGTTGCGGACGGTCAGGTTGAGGTCGCGACCGGTCTGCTCGTTGAGCACGTCCCGGTACAGGGCTTCGTCGGCTCGAACGTCCTTGCCGTTGATCTTGGTGACGATGTCTCCAGGGTTGAGCCGGCTCTTCGGATAGCTGCCGGGGGCGCGGTAAGGAACGTCCTTCACCTTGAGCCCGGGCCCATCGTAGCTATAGTCGATCAGGAACCCGAGGTTCGCGCTGCTTTGGCTCCTGGGGTTGCCGGGGCCGGAGCCTGCCTCCGAGTGCGAAGATTCCAGCTCGCCCACGAGCATGTTCAGGACGGTCGCCATCTCGTTCCGATGTCCGACGCTGGAGAGATACTTTTCGTATTTGCCCCGAAGCGCCAACCAGTCGCGGCCGTGGAAGTTCGGGTCGTAGAAGCTGCGGTTGTACTCGCGCCAGAACTGCGCGTAGGCCGCCCTCCGCTCCGCCCGAACGTCTCGCGTCCAGTCGGCCCGGAAGGCGACGGCGGTCGTCGGAGTGTTCGGCTTGCGCACCTCGACGAGGTTAAGGAGCCCATTTCGGATGAAACCGAGCGCCTGGCCTTCCTGGGAGAAACCGAACGAGCTGACGCCGCCGCCGTTGGTAACGCGCTTCGCCTCTTCGCCGTTGTAGTTCGCCTTCCAGACGTCTCCTTCTGCAACGTAGTACAGGTCGCCGTTCTCGCGATCGATCTGGACCGGGCTTCCCTGTCCGCTGATCAGCCTCCGCGACCGCTGCTCGATGTCCTCCCAGTCGATCTCGACCTTCACCGGGTCCTTCGGCTTCACGTAGGCGAGGGTGATCAGGTTCGCCGGCTGGTCCTCCTTCTGGAGGGGCAGCACGTAGAGGCCGGGTCCGGAGCGGTTGCTGCGGAAGAACAGGTACTTGCCGTCCGGCGACCACCTCGGGCTGGAGTGCTCGGCGCTCAGCTTCGTGACGTTTTCGGCCTTCCCGGTTGTGGTGTCGTAAACGAAGACGTTGGTCGTCGCCTCCCAGTAGTAGTAGCCGCTGCCGGTCAGCGTGTCGCTATAGGCGACGTACCGGCCGTCAGGCGACCAGTCGTAATCCATGGCGAAGGAGCCGGAACGGCCGAACACCTTCTTGGGCTCGCCGCCCGCGAGAGGGACGAGGTACAGTCCCCCTTCCTTGCCGGTCTGCCAATAGCTCAGACTCTTCTTGTCAGGGGTGATCCGCAATTGGCCGACGTCGTACGGCGTCTTGCTCACGGGCTCCGTGGCCTTGGTCTCGAGGACCATCTTGTAGAGCCGCATCTGGCCTTCACGGTCGCTGAGGAAGTACACGCTCTTGCCGTCCGGCGAGTGCAGCGGATCTCCGTCGACGCCTTCCCAGTCCGTAAGCTGCGAGGCGTCGTCCGCGTTGGGCCCCTTCTCTTTCTTAACCGGAACCTGCCAAAGCTCGCCTCGTACGGCGAATACGATCTGCTCGGCTTTGGGGCTCAGATCCATGTCGGAGGCGCCGTCGGTGAGGATCAGGCGCTCTTCCTGGGGCGTCTTGTCGTCGATGCTGGCCGTCACCAGGATCTTTCGGGGCTCGGCCCCTTTCTGGCCGACGTAGATGTCGCCGTCCTGCTCGAAGGCGATGACGTCCGCCTTTCGCGCCGTCGTCAGGAACCGGGCGCCGTCGCTGACGAACCCGGTCGTCCGCTTGGCGCTGCCGTTCAGGCCGATCTCGTACACGTTGGGGGTGCGTGCCGCGCTGTAAGTGACCTTCGGAATCGGCTTGTTCAGGTAGCTGCTGCTCGGCGTCTTTTCCGTCACCGTGACCGTATAAATCTCCCTGCCATCGTGCGACCAGTTCGGCCAGAGATGCTGGAAGCCGTTGGCACGGACCTTCTGCCTTTGGCCGGTCGCGAGGTCGTAGACCCAGATCTGGGCCGCCGCCGATCCCTGGTAGCGCGGGCGGAACCAGGGGAATCCGAGCCGGTTGTAGAGGACCTTTTTTCCGTCCGGC
>DASWVS010000226.1:0-7149 GCA_036401135.1 Fimbriimonas sp. | reverse complement strand
GGTGTTGAAGAGAAGCGCCGCCGTCCCCTGCTGCTTCTGGAAGATCGACTGGATCAGGAAGAGGATGTAGCTCGTCTTCGCGGCGAGCCCGCTCGTGCCGGTCATGTTCAGGTGCCCGGCTTCCGGACCGATCAGAAAGCTCGCGTGAAGGTGAACGGCGATCGGGTCGGCTTTCGAGCCGTAGCAGCCCGCCGGAATCCCGAACTGCTCGGCGTATTCGTCCGTTCGCAGCGCTTTCTGCACATCCGCTTCGGTCGCCAGGTACACCGGCCCGATCGGGACCGCCGAAATCGGCTCTTCGGGCTCGCGCCTCAGCACCGCTGCCTGATAGACCCGCATCTCGGGCCTTTCCGTCGGAGGTACCGTCGCCGCTTCCCCGCCGACCGCCAGGAACTCGTGAAGAGGGCTTTCCAGGTCGTTGAAACCGTGAGCCTCGGTCACCGTGCCGTAAACAGTGGTCGAACCTGCGGCGACCTTGACGAGCGTGCCGATACCCACCGGCGTTTCGATGGGGCTCCAGAAGCTGAAGGTGTAGGCGGTATTGGGTTTGCGCTCCGTCCCGATGACGCGGCCGATTTCCACAGCCAGAGGGTACATCCGCAACCCAAATGTACGGATGGCAAGTGTTGCGGACTTTTGGAGGCGCTGCGCCTCAGATCCCCAGCAGTCCGCGAATCGCGGCTTCCGAGGGCTGTCGCGCCTTCAGGTGCTCCTCGACCAAGTGGATCGGGTAGAGCAGGACGTGGAACCGCGGGTCGGGCAGGCTCAGCGGCGCGCGCTCCGCCAGGATCCAGCCGGCGATCGCATCCGCCTGTCGAAGGTTGCGCTCGGTCGCCGGCACCTCGACCCTTGCCAAGCCGAACAGCGGCCCCTGCCCCTGCCCTTCCCTGAGCTTCAGATAGAACGAGTAGCAGGCTTTGCCTTGCCGGCCGGTCGACTCGCGCACGAACATGGCCGTTCGCTCGCCCTCCTTGAGGTTGAGGATCGTAAGCTGCCGGTCGCGAGACTTGAAGTACTGCCGCTGGTGCGACTTCACGAGGCCGACCAACTCGGTCTCCTCGTCGACTCGCTCCATCACCTCGCCCAGCCCGCCGTCCACGAGGAGCCGGCCGTCGCGGAACCCTTCGCACAGCTCCATTTCCCGCTCTTTGCGCTTCGCCTCGATCTCCTTCTTCATTCGGAGCGCGATCGCCAGGCCGGTATCGTCTTCCGCGACCGGAATCGACGCCGTCGGAGCGATCTGGCGGAGCTTCTCCGCCAGCCCTTCGACAGCCGGGACGTAAGCTTCCAAACCGCCTCGGTAGTTCGAAGCGCTCGGGGGCTCGACCTGCCGATCCATCCTGCGCAGCAGCGCCGCCGACGTGTGGGCGAGCGTGACCGGATACATGCCATGGAACATCGCCCGCCAACTTCGCTGAGCCCCGTCGACGAAGTGGGTAAAGCCCGGCTCGAGGACTGGAACCGGTTTCGCATCGAACGTGCCGCCTTCCGCCAATGGGGCGTCTTCGGCCGGGGGAGGCGCTTCCGTCAGTTCGGCGCCCAGGTCCGCATCCGCAGGCGCCGAGGGCGAGACGATCCGCGCCATCGGATCGTCGGCGAAAAGGTCGCGCAAGGTGGGGCGTCTGTTCAGCACCTCGCTCCCGCCTACGGCCGCTGCGCCCTCGGAACCGTCGCGCCGGTCACCCGCGCGTTCCGCGCCCGTTCGATCGTTGTCGGACTGACGACCTTTTCGAACGCCCGGAAGTCGGCGAGTTCGAACCCGTGCTTCTTGGCGAGTTGGGTCATCTCGTCGACCTGCTCCACCGACACGTCCTTGCCGACCGTGAAGTTCTCGGCGCGCCCTTCGAGCGCGAGGATCATCGTCTCGCTCATGCAGGCGTAGGCGGTCTTCTCCGGAAAACCGAAGTCGAAGCCGAAGTCGACGTTCCCGGGAACGTGGATCACGCCCCCCTCGATCACGAGAACGTCCGGCCTTTCCTTCCCCACCCGGACCGACACGTCCCGCGGTCGCGCCACGTCGCAAACGACGCACCCGGGCTTCAGGTGTTCCGGAAGGATGATCTCGGCGTCGCTCGAGGTGACCGTGATGACGGCGTCGGCCTCCCGGATCCGCCCCACGTCGGTCGTCGCTTCGGAACCGTCGATCTCGGCCGTCAACCTCTGAGTCTTCTCCAGATCGCGTCCGACGAGAATGACCCTTCCGAACTCCCGTCCCAGAACCTTGGCGCAGGTTTTGCCGATCGACCCCGTCGCGCCGACCACCGCGAGCGTCGCGTTCGGCAGGTCGACCTCCAGAAGGCTGCAGGCTCGGAGCGTCCCCTCGATGGCCGTGGCGACCGTGTAGCTGTTCCCCGTCGTCACCGGGATCGGGCTCCTCTGGGCGATGCTGATGCCGCCGTCGCCGACGACGCTCGTGAACGCGCCGAGCCCGACCAGTTGGGCGCCCTGGTCCGCCGCCACGACGCAAGCCTCGACGATCTTGTCGTAGACCGTCTCGAGCGGAAGCGACCGGACCATCTGGTTCGGCGTGAGCGGGCACCCGATGAACCACCCCTCCGTCATCGCTCCCGCTTTGGATCGGACGCCGGTGATCTCGCTGACCACCATCGACCTCTTGTACTTCATCACCGCCTCCACGACCGAATCCGGCAGGAAATGGGCGATCGGGTACTTCCGAGCGACGTCGCGCGCGTTGAGCGGATGAATGACGAATCCGAATCGGGTCACGGGTGAATAAGGGTACCAGCTACAGTTCGATGACGTTCGGCTTCCAGTCGAGCCTTTGCAGGGTCTCGAGGTAGTCCTTTTCCGTCAGCTGTTCGGGATGTTTGCCAAGGAGGCTGACCACCACCCCTTCCATCACGTTCGTGGCAAAGGTCTCGCCGCCGATGATCGGCGTCGTCGTGATGGCGAGCTTCGCCCCCGCCCTTTGGAGGAGATCGAGGTCGTCCTTGCGAAGCGTGTTCGTGATCAGGGTTTTGCCGGACAGATCGTCCGGCGCGTACCGGCGGATGAAGTGCCAGTCGCCGGCGATGATCGTCGCATCCCGGAAGAAGCGCTCGTGTTTCGGCGACCGCGTCTCCTGTTTCTCGCCCGTCGGATAGAACCACTGGAACGGCAGGCGCGTGATGATCGGCAGGACCAGACGACCGATCGTCCTCACCTGGCTGTACTTCTTGAGGGGGATGGGCAGACCGATCCCGAACATGATGTCGCCGAAGACGGTGTCGGCTCCCGCCTCGACCAGGGCTTGGGCCATCCCGAACCGGTCCACCGCCGACACCATCAGAACCCGCTCCTGCCGAAAGTCGACGGCCCCGCCACGCTGGAGGCTTCGAATCGTCTCCCGCTCGAGGGTGTGCTTCAGCCCGCTCCCATCCACCACCGGCGTCGTCTTGGCGCCGGCGATGAGCTTCTGGATCTGCTTGAAGGCGTATCGTCTGCCTTCCACGACCACCCAAATGTCGGCGCCGCCGACGCCGAGAGCGTCCGCCTTGCCGTCTAACTCTGTAAACAGGCGGGCATAGCGATCGAGGTCGCCATCCGTACCGAGCCGCTCCAGCAGGAACGGCTCGCCGAGGATCTCGACCTCGTTTCGCTTGTCCCTTTTGCTGGTGCCCAGACTCACCGACACGACCCGCTTCATGGGTTCCTCCTGGGAGCCGATCCTAAAGGATGGCGATCGCTTCGATTTCGACGTCCACTCCGCGCGGCAGGCCCGCCACCGCGACCGTCGAGCGTGCCGGCGGGGCGTTGGTGAAGAAAGCCGCATAGACGTCGTTAACGGACGCGAAGTGGTCCATCGAGCTGAGGAAGATGGTCGTTTTCACGACGTTCTCCAGCGTCGCCCCGGCAGCCGCGAGAACCGCGCTGAGGTTCTTGAGGCACTGCTCGGCCTGCTGCTTCACGTCCCCTCCCACAAGGTTGCCATCGGGCGTGAGCGGGATCTGTCCGCTGCAGAACAGCATCGTTCCCTCCGCCCGGACGGCCTGGCTGTAAGGACCGATGGCGGCGGGGGCTTTCGACGTCGAGACGACTTCACGCGACATTTCCCAAGAATACCGGCACCGGCCGGGAGCCTTGTCACAACGGCGGCGCGTGCCCATCTGTCATACTACGGCGGATGCCGCTCGGGATCGATCCCTCCAAAATACGAGCCGTCCTCTTCGATGTGGACGGTACGTTGGTGGACACCCTGGACGGCGTCGTTCGCGGACTCGGCGACGCCTCCGTCCAGTTCTTTGGCTACCGGCCTTCGGACCACCTCATCCGTGGGCTGGTCGGCCGCCCGATCCGCGTTCAGCTCCAAACGTTCGCCGGCAAAGAGATCGACCCGGCGGCACTCGACGCGATGGCCGACTATACGATCGACAGATTCGAGCACTACAAGAATCTCGAGAGGCTCTTCGAGCCGGCCGTCGAGGCGCTCCTCCTTTGCCATCGATGCGGCCTCAAAGTCGGGCTTGTCACCAGCAAGAGTGCCAGGGAGTTGGAGCTGTTCCTTCCACGCTTTTCCGGAACGGAAGCGGTTGAGGCCGCCGTCTGTTCCTCCGATGTCCGTTCGCCAAAACCCGCACCCGACTGTGCCCTACTCGCCTGCGAAAGGCTCGGCGTTCCGCCGAGCCAAGCGGTCTTCATCGCCGACTCCATTTACGACGTTCGATGCGCCCACGATGCCGGCATGCCCGCCGTGGCCGTCGCATACGGCTCCGCCCCCTTGGATGATCTGAGAGCGGAGTCGCCTGAGGTCCTGTTGGAGACGCCAGAGGCACTTTTGGAGTGGGTCCAAGCATCGCTTGCACCACTGCCATGCCCAGAAAGAAGTTAGTCGACCCCGCACCCGACGTTTTGCCGACCTCCGACGAACCGTCCCCGACCAAAACCAGGACGAGCCGAAGAACCGCGAAGAAGCCGGTCGAGACGGTCGAAGCGCCTGCCGAGGCGAGCGCTCCCAAACCCGCCGCCACCGCGCCTGCCGCCAAGCCGACTCGCTCTCGCAAGCCGCGCACGGCGCCCTCCGAACCTCCGATCGTCGAGACTCCCGTCGTCGCCCCCGAGCCTGCCGTGCAAGAGGCGGAGGCCCCGCCGTCGAACCGGCGTCCGGCTCGAAGCCGGCGTAAACCCGCGCCGGCGGCCGTCGAACCGGAGGTCGCAACGACCCCGGAACCTCCGGTCGAACCTGCGCCCGAGCCCAAGCCTTCGCGACGGAGCCGCAGCCGATCCAAAAAGGCGTCCCCCGACGCCGTCGAAACGCCGGAGGCCTCGTCCGGCGACGAAACGGGTTGGGAGGACGAGCTTCCCGTCCCGATCTGGCGCCCCCTCTCCGAGGCTGCCCCGGCTCGGCCATCGGAAGCGGCTCCCCCTCCCGCCGAATCGGCAGAAACCGAAGAGGACCGGCAGGGTCGTCGAAAGCGGCGTAGAAGGCGCGGCGGCCGCAGCGACGAAGAGTCCGTCGAACCCGTGGACGAGGCTCCTGCGCCGGAACCGGCGAAGGTAGCGCCGGCTCCGAAGGCTCGGCCTGCACAGAAGCGGGAGCCTAAGCCCAGCCTCGATCTCGCACCGCCCGCCGTGCCGGTCGTCCCCGTCCCGCGGCCCGAGGTCCGAGCGCCCAAGCGCGCTCCCATCGAGATCCCGGTCGACGCGCCCCAGGTGGTGCTGCGGGAAGGCGTGCCGACGTTGGTCCGAAACCACCGCGTCTACCCGCCGCTCTTCTTCTTCGGCAGCCCGTCCGACGAGCGCCGCGCCAAGACGGTGCTCGAGGAAATGGCGCTGGCGGCCGAGGCCGGCGTGCACCTACACGCGTTCCTGATCGACTTCCCCATCGACCCGACCCAAGTGGACGCGACCGTCGCCCTGGCCGCCTACCTCGTCGCCAAAGCGGTGGAGGTCGACCCCGAGGCGCAGGTCATGTTCCGCGTGGCGCTCACCGCCCCTCGCGGATGGGAGAACCGGTTCCCGGACGCCCGCTTCAAGGACTCCTCGGGGCACTTGGCGGAGCCGAGCGTTTGCGACGACCAGTTCTGGCGCGTCGCCGAGGAGTGCCTCGAAGCGTTCGTCCGGCGGATCCGCCTGCTCGACCTGAAGGACAACATCCTCGGGCTTCACCTCGAACGAGGCGAGTGGTTCATCGCCCACAATGCCGGCTACGACACGTCGAACGCGGCCAAGCTGAAGTTCCGCGACTGGGCCCGGACCCGGTATTTGAACGACGAGGTCACTCTGCGCGCGTCCTGGTTCGACGGCAACATCCGCTTCGACAGCATCGTGGTCCCGGACTATATGCCGGAGGGTGAGGAGGGCGAGCGGTTCGTGCGGTCCTCCCGCAAGCAGCGCCGCTACGTCGATTACCACCTCTTCCTGAGCGACGCCACCGTGGCCCGGATCAGCGACCTTGCCTATGCCGCCAAGAAGGCGAGCGACGGGTACTTCCTGATCGGCGTCAGCTACGGCTATACCTTCGAGTGGTCGCACCCCTCGAGCGGCCACCTCTCGCTCGGCAAGTTGCTCCGGTCGCCGGAGATCGACTTCATTGCCGGCCCGCCCAGCTATCGCTCTCGCGAACCCGGCGGCACGTCCCCCTTCCCCTGCCCGATCGACAGCTTCGCCTTGAACGGCAAGCTCTACATCAGCGAAGAGGACTTCAAGACCTCACTGAGCCAGGGACACGAGCCCGACGAGTTCAACCCGCCGCTCAAGACTCCCCAAGCGCTTGACAGCGTCCACTGGAGAGGGGTGGGAGCCGCTCTCGCCCATTACGCGGGAGTCTCCTGGATGGACCTTTGGGGGAACGGTTGGCTCCGCAGCCACTCCGTCTGGGAGCGGGCGGCGAGAGTGCGCCAGACCCTCGTCTCGCGCATGGGGGTTCCCGCGTCCAACCCGGACGTCGCGATCTTCGTCGACGAGCGGTCGCTCGCGTACCTGGTCGACGAGAACGCTTTCAGCTACCTGGTTCAGAACGTTCGCGAGTCGGTCTTGCGCGCTGGCGTCAACGTCGCGTTCTATCTCCTTTCGGATCTCCAGCACCGCGAGAAGTTTCCGGACAGCAAGCTGTACCTGTTCCTCAACGCATGGGATATCCGGCCCGAGCTGCGCGCTGCGATCAAGTCCAGGCTCCAGTGCGACCACAAGGTCCTTTTCTGGCTCTACTCA
>DASWVS010000225.1:0-11567 GCA_036401135.1 Fimbriimonas sp. | reverse complement strand
GCATGCCGCCGTACCAAAGCACGGCCGCCGTGGCCACTCCGCACATCGCGTCGGCGAAGGTCCAGAGGCCGCCGCCCAACCGCCCCTGCTGGATGTTGAGCCCCATCAGTTCCCGCGTGGTGGACATGAAGCTGCGCGCCTCCCAACGCTCCTGGCCGAACCCCTTCACCGTCTGGATGCCGACCAGCTTCTCCTGCATCTGGCCGTACATGGCGTCGCGTTTGGAGCGGATGAAGTGGGACGTGCTCTGGAGGGGCCGGAGGTAGCGGCGGAAGTTCCAGATGTAGATCGGAGCGATGCTGAGGCTGATCAGTGCGAGCACCGGGTTGATCGTGAACAGCACGACGAGGACGAGGACCAACTGGGCGAAGTCGCCCGCCATTTGGGTCAGGTTCCCCGTAATCAGGCCGCTGATGGTGGCGGCGTCGTTGATCACGTTCGAAACCAGCTTTCCCGTCTGGTTCTTCTCGAAGTACGCCAGCGGAAGCGACTGCATGTGGGCGACCATCTTGTCGCGCGTTCGCAGGAGAAACCTCTGCCCGAGGGTGGACATCGCCACCGCCTGGCCGTACACGAGCAGGCCTTGGCAGAGGGCGAACCCCACGATGTACCCCATGTAGAGGTACGTATTGATCGGCTCGCCTTTGGTGAGCCGGTTGACGATGTCTCCGAGAATGATCGGCGGCAGCAGCCCGAAACCGCTCTGGCTGAGGGTGAGAAAAAGGCAGAGCGCCAAAAGCCCCTTGAAGGGCTTCAACTCCGGGATCAGGCGCTTTAGAGGCGACAGTTCCGGGGCTTCCTGATCGAGTTCGCGTTCTCGGCGCCGTGACATGCGAGGGGCGTTCGTTAAGACTGTACCCCGCCTACTCGGTTCGGGGCGGCTCGCTCAGTTCCGGCAACAGTTGGATCGAGACCCTCGTGATCCGCCGTCGGGCCATATTCTCCACCCGCATCAGACCCAGCTTCGTTTCCACGCTGTCGCCAGGCCGCGGCACGCGATCCAGGGCGTCGACGAAGATCTGGGCGAGCGTATCGGTCGTATCCGGCTCGATATTCAGGTTCAGGCGGCCGACCAGCTCGTCGAACCGAACGTCTGCGCGGGCGGACACCCGTTGCCCTTGGCACTCGATGGGCGGCCTCTCGCTCTCGATCCGGTCCTCGAGTTCGCCGAACACCTCCTCGACGACGTCCTCGAGGGTCACGAGGCCACTGGTTCCCCCGTACTCGTCCATCACGATCAGCATCTGGGTCTTCTCATCCCGCATCGTGCCCAGGATCTTCTCCAGGGAGAGGCTCTCCGGGATGAAGACGGCCGGGCGGACGAGGCCTGCGAGGTTGAACTCGGGGTTGCCGAGGTTCTTCACCACGTCGTGGATGTAGAGGATCCCGATCACCTCGTCGATATCGCCGTTGCAGACCGGGATTCGGCTGAACGGGATCTGGCTCAACTTCGCGAGCAAGTCGTCTCGAGAGGTGCTGACGTCGATCCACTTCATGTCGAGCCGGTGGATAAGGATGTCCTGGGCGTCGAGGGTGTCCAGGCGCAGGGCGCGGGTCACAAGCTCGGCATGGGTCTTTTCCAACGTCCCCTCCGAGCCTCCCGCCCGCACCAGCATCATCAGCTCCTCCTTGGGAACCGCGTCCGAAGACTCGGCGGAGATGTCGATCCCGAACGGCTTCAGGATCAGCGCGCCGGACGCCTGGACGAGCCAGACGAGAGGCTTCATGAAGGTCTTGATCCACTGCAGCGGACGGATCGTCACGAACGCGACGGTGTCGGCGCGCTGAAGGCTCAGGTACTTCGGCACAAGCTCGCCGATAACCACCATGAAGAAGGTGACGATCAGGATCGAGACGATGACGCCGACGCTTCGCGGGAGGACCTGCCCGAGATACCGCTCGAGGAGGCCCGTGATGAACGGTTCCGTCACCGCGCCCACTCCGATGCCGATCATCGTGATGCAGATCTGGACGGCGGCGACGTAGGGGGAGAGGTCGTCGATCGCCTGGAGAAGGAGCTTCGCCGTACGGTTCCCCTTGCGGGCGAGGCTCTCGATCCGGCTTCGCCGGGCGCTGACCAACGCGTATTCGGCCGCGACGAAGAAGGAGTTGCCGAGGATCAGCGCGATCGAGGCGAGCAACAGACCGACTTCCGGCGACATATTTCGCTTATTGTAACCGGATCGATCTCAGGGCGAGGGGCGAGTCAGCCCTCGTTGGCCGGCAGAAGCTCGTCGAGGATTTCGAAGGCGTACCGCAGATGCGGGATCACGATGCTGCCGCCGATCACCAACCCGATGTGGAGCGCCTCGTAAAGCTCCTGCCGGGTGGCGCCTTCGGAGACGCACCGATCGAGGTGGTAGAAGATGCAGTCGTTGCAGCGAAGGACCGTCGAGCCCACGAGCCCCATGAGCTCCTTGTTCTTCACCGAGATCGCGCCGTCCTGGTAAGCGTTCGCATCCAGGGCGAAGAACCTGTTGAACTCCCGGAATCCCGATTTGAGGATCCGGTCGTTCATTTCCGTCCGGTAGAGCCGGGTCTCCGCCGCTTTCTTCCGCATCGGCCTATCGGTACGAGAGCTCGACGATCTTCTGGGCGGCTTCGCGGACGGTGGAAGCGGGGACGATCTTGGAGCCTTCCAGCAAGCGCCTGCCCTCCTCGACCGCCGTTCCTTCGACGCGCGCCACCACGGGGATCCTCACGTCGATGGTCTCGAACGCTTCGAGAATGCCCTTCGCCACTTCGTCGACGCGGGTGATGCCGCCAAAGATGTTGATCAGGAGCCCCTTGACGTTCTTGTCCATAAGGATGACCTCGACGCACGCCCGGACGCGGTCGGCTTTCGCTCCGCCTCCGACGTCGAGAAAATTGGCCGGCTTCCCGCCCGCCGCGGTGACCTCGTCCAGCGACTGCATCACAAGGCCGGCGCCGTTGCCCATGATGCCGATGTCGCCACCGAGGTGAACGTAGGCGATGCCGCGCTTCGTAGCTTCGGCCTCGATCGGATGCTCGGCCGAGTCGCTCGACGTGCCGGCGTACTCCTTATGGCGGAAGAGGGCGTTGTCGTCGATCGAAACCTTGGCGTCGGCGGCGATCAGCTTGCCGTCCGGGGTCAGCGCACAGGGGTTGATCTCGATCATCTCGGCGTCGGCCTCGATGTACGCCTTGACGAGCTGCTTGATCATGGAGACCATCTGGTTCTGGGCCTCCTTCGGGATCTTGGCATCCTTGACCGCCTTGCGAAGCTGGAAGTCCGAAAGCCCCCAAGCCGGATCGACCGGGATCCGGACGATCGCCTCCGGCTTCGTTTCGGCGACCTCTTCGATCTCCATGCCCCCTTCGGCGCTGATCATGACGATGTTCTTCTGGATGTTCCGGTCCATCAGGACCGCCACGTAGAATTCCTTGGCGATCTCGATGGTCTGGGCGACGAGCACCTTGTCCACGATCATCCCCGTCGGATTCTGGATGCTGACCAGGCGGGTCCCGAGGAGGTCGTGGGCGAAGTTGGCGGCCTCGGCCGCCGAGTTGAAGAGCTTCACGCCTCCCGCCTTCCCGCGCCCGCCCATCAGGACCTGGGCCTTGACGACCACCTTGCCCCCGAGGCGCTCGGCGATCGATCGCGCTTCGGCAGGGTCGGCCGTCACCTCGCCCGCGGGAACCGGCACGCCATAGCGGGCAAGGAGGTCTTTTGACTGGTATTCGTGAAGTTTCATCGTCCGCGATCAGGTTACCCGGCAGGCCCCCGGGCGAAGCCCCGAGCACCGGGCGAAAACGAACGCCTCAAGGTCCGGCACGAAAAAGCCGGCGGCGGGGCTTGCGCCCGCCGCCGGCTTCGGTTTCCCGGGGAACCCCATCCTTACTCGGTGTTCGCCTGAACGACCGAGAGCGCGAGATAGTCCATCCGATGGTTGTACGATCTCGAACCGAGTCGCGCCGGGAGGATGGTTCGAACCATCACTCTCAACTGGCCGTTCTGGATGTAGTTGTCGTAGTTGGTCGTCGAACCACCGACCGGCAGCGTCACGTTCTGGAACGAGCCGTTGGTGGCGAAGTTGTTGACGAACTGCCAGGAACCCGTGTTGTAGTTCCAGAGCCAGTACATCCCCGACGCGCCGCTGATCGTCGCCGACCGCAGCTTCATCGAAACGGAGATCACGTTCGGCCGATCGAGGGAGATATTCCGGAAGGTGCCGACCGCGTCGGCGATCATGCCGGTTCCGGAGATCGACTTGGCCGAGACCGAGAAGGCCTTGCCGTCGCCGGCGGTCTGGGCGTCCACCGTGCTTCCGCTGAAGAGATAGCCGCTTCGGGCAGCGATGGCCGAGACCGGGGTGATCCGGGCCACCGGGTCGATGATGTCTCGAGTGGCCTTGTAGGCGTCGAGCCGTCCCTTACGGATCCAGTCGCCGAGGTAGACCGAAGTGCTCTCCATCACGCGCCGAACCTTGGCGATCGAAACCTGGGTGCCGACGCGCGAGATCATCAGCGCGGCGACGCCGGCTGCGTTCGGGCTCGCCATGCTCGTTCCGTCGGCGAAGCCGTAGGCTCCGTCCGGCAGCGTGCTCAGGATATTGGACCCGGGCGCCGCGACGTCGACGTCCGGCCCATAGTTGCTGAATCCGGACTTCTGGTCAAACTGGTTGGTCGAAGCGACGCTGAGGACCTGCTCGAACGAAGACGGATAGAACGGGGCCTCTCGCGAGTCGAGGTTGTCGTTGCCGGCGGCGGCGACGACCAGCGTGTTCTTGTTCGTCGCGTAGACGACGGCGTCGGCTTCCGCCTGGCTGCGGCCATAGCCGCCGAGGCTCATGTTGACGACGTTCGCCCCCTTGTCCGCGGCTTCGACGATCGCGGCCGTGCTCCACGCCGCGCTCCCGACCCCATCTTCGTCGAGGACCTTGATCGCCAGGAGCGTGACGTTCCCACCGACCCCCGCGATCCCGATCCCGTTGTTCGGGCGGGCGCCGATGATTCCGGCGACGTGGGTGCCGTGCCCCTCGTCGTCCATCGGATCGTCGTCGTCGTTGGCGTAGTCACGGCCAAGGACCACCTTGCCCGTGAGCTCCGGATGCTCGTAGTCGACACCCGTGTCGATGACCGCAACCCGGACGGGGTTGGCCCCGAGCGTGTAGTCCCACGCCTTGAACACGTTCATGATGGGGATCGAGTACTGGTTGTTCAGCATCGGGTCGTTCGGGGTGAACGTCGCCCGACGAACGTAGTTCGGCTCCGCGTAATCGACCGAGTCGAGGTTGTTGTAGTATTTGAGCGCCTGAGCGACGGTCCAGCCCGTCGGAACCCTGACCTGGGTGATGTTGCCCAACTGGGGAATCACCGACTTCACCTGGGCGCCGATTGGGCTGTTGACCAGAGAAGCGTCGTATCCGGGCCTCATTTTAAGGAGCACTTCCCCACGGACGTACTCCGGCGTGACCGCCATGGAGAACGTGGTGAGAAGCGCGAGGGTGGCGACCGACCAGCAACGGTTCATTTTCATAAATCCTTCTATAAGACGACAATGTCACGAGCGCGAAACGTTCTACCGCCTCGCGAAACGACTCTTACTCCTATGATAACTCAGCGGGACCTGTTGCGTCTTTCAATCATAACGACGAGAATTGCGTTAATGATGTCACTTTTTAGATGTTCTTCGAATTTTATGTACAGGATTTTCGCTCGAAACATCATGCATTCGTCGAGATCGATCGCGATCCTACCGATCTTGGCGATCGCGAACGCGCAGGTCGATCCTTGGATCCCGAAGCTGGACGAGGAGACCCGGTCCGCCATGCAGCGGGTGCAGCCGAACTCGCTGAAGGGGCACGTCTCGTTCCTTTCCAGCGACCTGCTGCTGGGTCGCGAGACGCCGTCGGTCGGGTTGGACCTGGCGGCCGAGTACATCGCTGCCCAGTTCCGGCGAGCCGGCATCGAGCCGGCTGCCAAGGACGGCTACTTCCAGGTGGCGCCGTGGCCCCTCGAAGGCACACCTAAAACAAAGGTAAGGAACGTCGTCGGGATTCTCCGGGGCTCGGACACGTTTCTGCGCGAGACCTATGTGCTCGTCAGCGCCCACTACGACCACTTGGGGACGCGCGCCGAGGCGAAGGACAAGGTGTTCAATGGCGCGAACGACAACGGCAGCGGCACCGCCGGCGTGATCGAACTGGCCCAGTCGCTGGCGGCGATGAAGACGCGCCCCAAGCGGAGCATCGTCTTCGCGCTCTGGTTCGGGGAAGAGAAGGGCCTCCAAGGTTCCCGCTACTACGGGAAGAACCCGCTCTTCCCCATCGACAAGACCGTCGCCATGATCAACTTGGAGCAGATCGGCAGGACCGACGATGCCGACACGGTCCGGAAGAAAGCGCTCTCGATGACCGGCTACGACTACTCCGACCTCGGCCCGATCCTGCGGGAGTCCGCGCGAGCGACGGGCATCGAGGTCGAGAAGCACCCCGTCAACAGCGACGCGTACTTTGCGCGCAGCGACAACCAGGCGTTCGCCGACCTCGGGGTTCCCGCCCATACCGTATGCACGACCTTCACGTACCCCGACTATCACCAGGCCGGGGACGAGTGGGAGAAGTTGGACTACGACAACATGGCTGCGGTGCTCAAGGGGGTGTTGGTTGGTTTGGTCACACTGTCCGACACGATCCAGGAACCTCGGTGGAACGCCAAGAACCCGAAGGCCGAGCGATATGCCGCCGCCCGCGCGGCGAGGAAGCGTTGAGAGGGGCCAAGTTCGTCGGCTACCTGCTCCTGGGCGCGCTGATCGGGGTGCTACTCGCGGGCCGGCCTCTGTCGGCGGATCTGGCTCGCGCGGTCCTCGTGGGGTTCGTCCTCATCGTGCCCCTGGCGTTGCTTGCGCTGTTCCTGGCGATCGTCGTCCACGAACTGGGACACGTGGCCGGAGGCAGATTGGCGGGCATGGAGTTCCGGTTCGTTCAGTTCGGCCCCCTGTCGATCCACCGCCAGGACGGGCGGTGCCAGATGAAGTGGATCCCGCGCTCCTTTGCGGGGGGACTCGCGTTCATGGTGCCGGCCAGGCATCGGTTGGTCGAGCAATACCGTTCGTTTATCCTGGGAGGGCCGCTCGCAAGCCTGGCTTGGTGCGCGATCTGCCTCGCGCTGTATATTTGGGCTCATCGCGAACCGTCCCCCGCCTGGGCGCCGCTCACCACCTTGTTGTTCGGAATCAGCCTGGTCGTTTTGCCCGGCACGCTCTGGCCCCATGTCGTCAACGGGTATCCCACGGATGCCCTGTTCCTGCTGAAGCTCCGAACTCCCGGCCCCGAGCGCGACCGGATCCTGGCGCTCTTCGAGGTGCATCGCGAAGGCGCTTCGGGAAAGCGGGCCCGCGACTGGTCGACCGATCTCCTTGAGACGGCGCTGATCCCACAAGATGGGAGTCAGTTCGAGTTGAGGGCGCGTTACCTGGCCTACTGGCACTGCCTGGATCGGGGCGAATGGGAGCGCGCCCGGGACGAGATCGAGCGCGCAGTATCCCTGGTCAAGCATCGCGACCGGCGTGCGGGGGTCGTAGGACAGGCCGTCCTACTCGAGAAGGCGTACCTGTTGGCCTTCTTCGATCATGACGCAGACGCCGCCGCAGCTCTCATCAGGGAACTCAAAGAACCAGGTACCTTCGTCGAAGGAATCAAACTCCGCGCCGAGAGCGCCATCGCGTGGGCTCGAGCCGACGCTGATTCCGCAAGGGACTTGGCTACGAAAGCCGAAATGGTCGTCGAGGACCACGCCCGCAGAACCGGAACGTCGATTGCCGCCGAGAGCGACCTGCTCCGAGCCCTGATGGACGAACCCGCCGCGGTGTAAACTCCTGACTTGCAGCACCAGACCGTTTACGTCGTCGATTTCGGAGGGCAATACACCCAGCTCATCGTGCGCCGCGTGCGCGAGTTCGGCGTCTACTCCGAGATGGTCCCTTGGACCTGCTCCGCCAAGAAAATCCTCGAGCGGACGTCTATCGCCGATTTATAGAGATACAACCGACTAGGGTAAGACCACTCGCTGATAATGGGCGGCTAATGCGGATCTATGTTATAGTACGTTCGGGATGCGCAGAAAAACGGGGGTCACTGCGGCTCTAGTAGCCACTCTTGCACTTGCGAGTTGGACCATAGCTGTTCTTTCGGACCCGGTCGTAGCGGCCGAAGTTAGGGTCAGGGTCGGGAATGAGGTCTCGAAGAGCGACTCGCAGATCCGGTTAATGGAGGGCTGAAGCCAGTGCAAAAAGGACTGACGGCGGTTGAGCTTCTGATCGTGGTCAGCGTAGTAGCGATACTTGGCGCGATCGGTTTTTCGGTAGCTGCCCCGGCCCGGGAAAGTGCCCGCCAAAAAGCCTGCATCTCGAACCTGCGACAAATCTATGGGGCATTGAGTCTTTACGGGATCGACCACGACGATGCCATTCGCGTCCCCAGTTCCGAAGTCCCCGTGCCTGGCCTCGGATGTACAACCCCATTGCTTCCCTACGTTTCCTCTCAGCAGTTGTATTACTGCCCGTCTGCTCCACCCGCTGTACGCAAGTTGATGCCAAGCACTTACGAGTGGGGAGTTTGCTCGTTCGATCCTCAATTGCTCGAGGACAACATCTTCGCTGAGATGATCATCACTGAGAGAGCGAGGCTGGGGGAGCAGTTCCCTCTCGTGACCTGCTATGTCCACGACCTAATCTCGATCGCTCCAAAGGAGAGGGATCTTTACCCCACTTATCAGAAAACACTCGTCTTTGAACTTCGAGTCGATGGGTCGGTATGGCACGGACTGAAGAGCCAGCCGCACCCGGCACCGCTATGGTGATCTGGAGGTACATGAAAGCTTGGGGACTTATCCTTCTCGTCGTCATTTGCCAACTTACAGTGTTAGGCACAATGGTCAGTCGCGCGTGCTCAATCCCAGGTGGCAGCGCATGCGAGTCAATCGTCAGCCTTTGTCGGGATGCCACCCAGGGGACCGTGATTAGTTCTTGGCACTCCTGTGGGAGCCAAGAGATATCTGGGGCTTGCTGCGATTTCACCTGCAGCAAGCGATATTGTACAGACGGTGGCTACTACGAAATCTGCAGCCGCGTTTACCTCGGGCACACGTTTGGCTTCACTTGTGGGTTTCGACCCGGTACAGGCGTTCAGGAATGTATAGATCTCGTCTAGCAAAAGGTTTGGCGATACTCATCCTGCCTGCCATCTTCGTCTGCCTGTGGCTCGCCACTAGGCAGACGCCTGCAGGTATCGCGCGGGAGTGCCATGCGTCGATTCAGCGGGGAGACTGGGAGATCGTGTGGCGGCTGTCGGCCGGGCGAGCGCGCAAGAACCCCATCTATGGCACCGGCCAGTACGCATTGTTGGCGAGGACGCTCGCTACGAGCGCTGGACTTGGTGCTCTAAAATCGCTTAAAGAGCCGCCTCGCCAAGATGCGAACCAGCACCAGTATTGGCTCGAATTCGAGAGGGGGCGCGTGCCTCTGAGAATTGTTAGGGCACGCGAGGGTTGGCTCATTGCGGACAGCAGCCTAATCATGGCGCTTGCTCGGTCTTTGCCCGGCGACCGAGCCAAGAGACACGCTTTGTTGGCCCGAGATATGAAAGTCTGCGGAGTCAACCAGATCAGGGACAGCGTCCAAGGAGCGACGATGACCCTTGCAGACATCGAGAGGGCCGGCAGGGGCGATTTGGCATATGCGAGCTGGACGAAGAAGTAGGCTCGGAACTCTGGCGAGTGTAAACTTCTGACTTGCAGCATCAGACCGTTTACGTCGTCGATTTCGGGGGGCAGTACACCCAGCTCATCGTGCGCCGCGTGCGCGAGTTCGGCGTCTACTCGGAAATGGTCCCCTGGACCTGCGCCGCCGAGAAGATCCGCGAGGGGAAGCCGTCGGCGGTGATCCTGAGCGGCGGCCCCAAGTCGGTCCTTGACCCCGGCGCTCCCGACCTTGATTTCTCCGTCCTGGAGGGCTTACCGGTCCTGGGCATCTGCTACGGCCAACAGCTCATGGCCGCCCGCCTCGGCGGGAGGGTTGAGAAAGCCGGCCACAAGGAATACGGCCTGAGGGAAATCCGTAGCACGGGCGTCTCGCCCGTGAGTCCCAGGACCGTCTCGGTCCTGGAAGGCCCGTTCCTCGACCCGGAAGCACCTCTCGAGAAACGCCAGGGCGCCTACCTTCCCCACTGGACCCAGGAGGGCGCCATCTACCACGTCGTGTTTCGACTGAAGGACTCCGTACCTTCGGAGGTGCTGCAAGAGTGGAGGATCGAGCGCGAGCGGCTGGAGACGATGCGGGCGTCGGACCTCGTCTCGACAAAAGAAGGATTCGAGTACCTGCGGCTGCACCAGGAGAAGATCGACGCCTACCTCGACGCCGGACACGGAGAGTGCCTGCTTCGGGACGAGCGTGCGGCCTCCTGCGTCGTCGACGCGCTGGGCTACTTCAACGGCGAGCGGTACACGCTGCACGCGTGGTGTGTGATGCCGAACCATGTGCACGTGGTCGTCCAGCCCGCCCCCGGCCACTCGCTCGACCAGATCACCCACAGCTGGAAGTCCTTCACGTCCCACGAAATCAACAAGCTGCTGGGCCGATCGGGAGGCCTGTGGCAGGAGGAGTCGTACGACCATCTGATCCGCGACGCCTCGGACTACCTGAGCCAGGTCAAGTACGTCCTCGAAAACCCGAAAAGGGCGAAACTGGTGGGCTGGAAGTGGGTGTCGGCTCCTGAGGTCGAAGCAGAGGATTCTCAACCGGACCGGGACGGTCCGGCGACTCACGGGAGGGACGCCCGTGCCATGCTCGTTTCCGATCTCGCCAGCAACCGGGTCTGGATGTCCCACGGCGACCAGGTGATGGAGGTGCCGCCGGGCTTTACCGTCACCGCGACCACCGACTCCTGCCCCATCGCCGCCTTCGAAAACCCAGCGACGCGCCAGTACGGCGTCCAGTTCCACCCGGAAGTGACTCACACGCCCGATGGCAAGACCATCCTGCGCCGGTTCCTGTTCGACGTGGCGAATCTGCGTGGCGACTGGACGAGCGAGAGCTTTATCGAGGAGCAAGTCGAAGCGATCCGAGCAATGGTAGGAGACGGAAAGGTCCTGTGCGCCGTTTCCGGAGGCGTCGACAGCTCGGTGATGGCGGCGCTCCTCATCCGCGCCATCGGCGACCGCGCCGTCTGCGTGTTCGTCGACCATGGCCTCCTGCGAAAGGGGGAGGCCGAGCAGGTGGTCGAAACCTTCCGGGGCCACTTCCACGCCAATCTCAAAGCCTTCGACGAAAGGGACCGCTTTTTCTCCGCCCTCGCGGGCGAGAAGGAGCCGGAGCGAAAACGCAAGATCATCGGTGAGAACTTCGTCCGCGTCTTCGAGGACCATGCGAACGAACTGAGCGGTTGCGACTTCCTCGCCCAAGGCACGCTCTACCCGGACGTGATCGAGAGCGGCTCGCCGACCGCCGCCAAGATCAAGACCCACCACAACGTCGGCGGCCTTCCGGACTGGATGCGAATGAAGCTTATCGAGCCGCTCCGGTGGCTGTTCAAGGACGAGGTACGGGC
>DASWVS010000224.1:0-2471 GCA_036401135.1 Fimbriimonas sp. | reverse complement strand
CGGCCCGTGACGGCGCGGCCCTCGGGATGTGCGATTGATACCCTATGATGGGGGTCATAGTGCGCCCATCGGTTCATCAGGCAAAACGATGGGGGTAACGTCGAGGGGAGCGCCGGGCCCAAAACTGGATATCCGTCAATGCCTCTGTTCACCCTTCCCCCGATCGTTCTGGACCAGATCCGCCCTTACGTCGAGATCCGCGAGCGCTTCGAGCGGCGCGAGAACCGCGACCTCAACGAAAACACCGCCGACAACCGGTCGGACCTCCTCTCCCGGTTCCGCGTCGGCGCAACCTTCAGCATCGCCCCCTCGGTCACGGGCGAGCTTCAATACCAGTACGCCCACGAGCTTATTTGGACGGTTCCCGCCAACGCGAGCACCGATCACAGCGACGTTTCCCTCGGGTATCTCCGCCACCAAGCCGACGGCGAAACCCTGACCCTGGGCCGGCAGAAGATCGCCCTCGGCAGCCAGCGGCTGATTGGTCCCCTCGAATGGTCGAACGTCGCCCGCTCCTTCGACGGCGTCCGCTTCCAAACCAAGAACCTCGACCTTTGGGCGGCGGGCGTCGGCGTGGGCTTCCCACGTCCGCGCGACGCGCGCCTGGCGGGCGCCGGCTACACCAGCCGCTACGGCCAGACGACCCTCCTCGCCAAGTGGGACCGGCTGGCGGCGGGCGACCAGGCGATCTTTACGCTCGACCACCTCGTCAGCCGGAACCTTCGGGAATGGAACCTGGAGTTCGAGGGAGCCCTCCAGGCCGGGGACAACGCCGGGCGGCGGCAGGAAGCGTGGGCGCTCCACGCCCGCGCAGGGTACCGACGGATCCCGAACGTCACGCTTTATGTCGAAGTCAACGCCGCGAGCGGCGGCGCGGACGAGGACGTCGTTCGTACCTTCGACAACCTGTATCCCACCAACCATCCGTTCTACGGCATCATGGATCTCCAGGGCTGGAAGAACATGAACGAGATCGCACTCGGCGTGGACTACAAGCCGAGGGCCGACGTCACGCTGAAGGCTTCCTGGCACAAGTTCACGCTGCGCGACTCGAGCGACGCATGGTACGGAGCGGGAGGAGGACCGAACCGCTTCGGCGCCAACCTGTTCGTCGACCCCACGGGCCGCAGCGGCCGCGACACCGGCGAGGAGTTCGATCTCGAAGGGGTCTGGAACGCCGCCAAGTCGCTCACGCTGTCTGGCGGGATCGCCGTGTTCGAGCCGGGCGCTTTCGTGAAGAACGTATCAGGAAGCTCGGACCGCCAGGTCTGGGGTTTCCTCCAGGCGCAGTATCGGTTCTAGAATTCGGAAACGAAAGGGCCCCATCCGGATCGGATGGGGCCCTTTCGTCGGCTCAAAGCGGCTCAGCGCTTGTCGATCGGCGTGAACTCGACGTTCGACGGGCCGGTATAGATGACCGTCGGCCGGATGAGGCGGTTGTTGTCGAGCTGCTCGATCGCATGAGCCGACCATCCCGCCACGCGGGCGACGACGAAGATCGGCGTGTACAACTCGATCGGGATCCCCAGGAGGTAGTAGAGGTAAGCCGCCGGGAAGTCGACATTCGGGTACAGCCCCTTCTCGTCCAGCATGATCTTCTCGATGATGTCGGCGACGTTGCCCCAGGTGGTGTTGCCAAGGCTCTCGCCCAGACTCTTCGCCTTGGGTCCCAGCCAGAGCGCGCGGCTGTCGCCTTTCTTGTATTCGCGATGGCCGAAGCCCATGATCTTCTTCTTCGTCGCGAGCGCGTCCCGCACCCAGGCTTCGGCGTTCGTCGGCGAACCGATCTCGAGGAGCATCCGCATGGCCTCCTCGTTCGCTCCCCCGTGCAAAGGGCCCTTGAGCGTTCCGATGCCGGTGACGATCCCGCTGTATAGGTCGCTGAGAGTCGATACGCAGACGCGGCAGGCGAAGGTCGAAGCGTTGAAGCCGTGCTCGGCGTAGAGGGTCAGCGAGGAGTCGAACGTCTCCTCCGTCTGCTTGTCCGGCACGTTGCCGGTCAGCATGTACAGGAAGTTCGCGGCGGTACTGAGCTCGAGGTCAGGCTCGATCGGTTCGAGGCCATGGCGCAGGCGGTGCCCGTAAGCGACGATGGAAGGAGCCGTCGCGATGATCCGGATCGCTTTTCGAACGTTGGCGCCGTGGTCGTCATAGGTGTAGTTCGGGTCGAAGCCCGCCAGCATCGTGTAGGCGACCTTCAGCTGGTCCATCGGGTGGAGGTGCCGAGGCGTCATGCGGAGGGCAGCGACGACTTCGCCGGGAAGCCGGCGCGTCCGTGCAAGCGTGTCCTTGAAAGTGTAGAGCTCGTTCTTGTCGGGGAGCTTCCCATAGAGCAGGAGATAGCAGGTCTCTTCGAACGAGGCGTGCTCCGCCAGGTCGTGTACGTCGTAGCCGCGGTACTGCAGGCTGCTCTTGTCGCTGTTGATCTCACTGATCGTTGTGATCCCGCCAGGCACACCTTCGAGACCGGG
>DASWVS010000223.1:0-12879 GCA_036401135.1 Fimbriimonas sp. | reverse complement strand
CAGGAGAGGGGTTGGGGTGAGGTGCCGCCCGGGTGCGGCCGTAGGCGCGGGACGGTTCGTGCCTGCGAACCCTCATCCCAACCCTTCCCCCAGGGGGGGAAGGGCTCCGGAAGCCCCTCTCCTCGCAGGAGAGGGGTTGGGGTGAGGTTTCGCCCGGGGCGGACTTTGATGAACGCCCGAACTCGTTCAGGCCTCTGCCCTACCAGCGAAAGCACTCTCAGTTCGGCTTGATCGGGCGGATTTTGATGTTTCGGAAGGCGACGTTGCCGTGATCGCCTTGCAGGGCGATCGAGCCTTTTCCGAGTTTGGCGAAGTTCGGCATGCCGGCGAACTTGCTTTTGGCGACTCGCGCCTTGAAATCGTCGCTTCCGAGCACGTATTCGTGGTATTTCACCCCGTTGACGTCGGTCTGGCACTTGTGCGGGGTCACGAGGATGCGGATCGTGTTCCACTCGCCCGCGGGCTTGGCGGCGTCGACGTCCGACCCGTAAAGCTCGTAGAGGAAGCCGGTGGTCTGGACTCCCTTCTGGAACGGGTGGTCGTAGATCTGGATCTCGGGTCCGGAGTGCCATGTCGCGTCGCCGTCGTCTCCGACGTGGTACATGATGCCGCTGTTCTGGCCCCGGCCGATCTTGACGTCGACGAGGAGTTCGAACCAGCCGAACTTTTCGTCGGTCACGATGTCGCCCGCCCTGGGGGCGTCGACGATCGTCAGCGCACCGTCCTGGACCTGCCAACCCGAGCCGATCGTAGGGGACTTGAAGTTGTGCCAGCCTTTGGTGGTCTGGCCGTCGAAGAGCAGCTTCCAACCTGCTTTGACCTCGTCGGCCGTCAGCGTGTTGGGCGATTGGAGGAGAACGAGTGCGGCGAGGGCAGCGAGCATGGCTTTATTTTGCGCCGTTCGGTCCGCTTTTTGTCGGCCCTTCCGGCAGGATGAATCCTGCGGACCCATGCAGGCTGAATCCTGCGCTCCCTACTTATGGGTCGTTTCAGCAGGGGGCTTGTCAACCAAGGTTATGGAGGCGAGGTCGAGGCGGTAGAGGATCTGATTGTAGTTGTAGCGGGGCGTGGCGGAGGGATTTCCCGAGAACTCGTGGGTGTAGGTGCCTTCGAAGTAGATGACGCGGCCGCCGTCGGTGTCGAGAAACGCGTGCCGGACCGGGTTGTAGAACGTGTAGCGGTCGTGGGTCGCGACCTTCGCGGCACGGGTCCAAGGGCCGGTGGGGTGGTCGGCCTCCGAGTAGTAGATCTCGCCGAGCAGGGAGTCCTTGCCCTCGAAGCGGGTGAAGATCGCGATCCACTTTTTGCGCCAGTCGTTCCAGTCCACGCTCCCTCCGTGGGGGACGATGATCGTGCCTTGGGCATCGACGGGGAGATACCTGGCTTCCGACTTTGCCAGCTTGCCTTCTTTCACCAAACGCATCTCGTCGGCAGGCTGGATCGGCGGCAGTTCGCTCTGCCACCGATATTCGGGCCGACCGTTTGCGCTGTTGCGCACCGACCCGTCCGCGTTCAGGCAGGTAAACGCTTCGTAAGCCTCGGGACGAAGGTGGCTCGCTTCATCCGCCCGCACGCGCACTCCCGGAAAGCAGAACCCTCCGGCGTTGAAGGCGAGGGCGTCGTCGAGGAACCGTGTGACATGGCCTTCGAGGTGCTGCCAGTCCTGGGACAGCGGGATCTCCCGGACGATCTCGAACTCCCGCTTCGCCTCGGACCACTTGACGATCCCGTGCTCGTGCTTTTCGCCGAGCGACTTCATCCGCGAATAGTAGGCGTAGAGTTCCTCGCCGCCTCTCGGGCCGTACTGGACCAAGCCGCTGATCCAGATCGGACCCGGCTTGTCGCCAGGGACGAGCTTTTTCACGAAGCCGTCCTCGCTTTCGAAGTAGGAGAACTCCAACCCGTTGCGGGCGTCGGGAGCGCCTTTGGGGAAGCGGGCGAACGCGCCCGTCGTCTGGAAATTGCCGAGGGGGTAGCTCAGCCGATCGGTGTCGCCCCAGAACCAGAGCATCCTGCCGCGGTGGACGATCGCCTGAGCCGTGTCCTGGCCGAGAACCTCGCGGTTCAGGACCGGCTCTCTCAGGGGGATCCTCTTGCCCAGCAGCAGGCTGTCCCGATAGATACCTGCGCCGGTCAGCCGACAGAGGCGCTCAGCGAGGTTGATCCGTTTCAGCCGGATCTCGGCTGAGCCGCCGGGCTTGACGTCCAAAGCGACGCCCCGGTAGCCGAAACCGTCGGCGGGCACCTCGTAGCCGTGGCTTCGGACGTGGAAGTAGACCTTCTTCCCCATCATGCCCGGCTCGTTGAACGCGATCCAGCCGCCGCTGTCGGTCAGGTGGAGCACTTTGTTCACCGTCTCGAGTTCGACCAGCGGGACCCCCCGACCCGTCTCGGCGTCGACGACATGGATCTGGTAGAACGGGGAGGCAAGGGCCAGGGCGAGGAGCGTCAGGGGTGGCATCGGTCAGTCTCCGGGCACCGCCTCGGGAAGGATCTCGGCGATTTCCAGCGTCTCCGCCTTGGCCAGCGTCTTCGCGACGATCCGCTCGACGCTGAGGTCCGGGCGGTGGATCGGCCAAGCCTTGGCCGCGCGAAGATTCGCCGCCGTCGCCGTTCGGAAGTGGTCGAGCTCGCGAGGGTTGGCGCGCCGAAGCCGCCAGGGCATCGAGAGCACGTGGTCGACGCCGACGACGGTGGTGCGGCCGATCAATCGGACAAGGAACCGGCGAAGGCTCGCGAGGGCGGTCCGGTAGACCTCTTTCGGAACGGACGGCGTGAGTTCCGGCACCGTCGGCGTTCGACCGGCCGCGAAGGGCTCATCCCAGAAGCGAGCGTGGCGAAAGCGGGTCGGGTGCCCCACGAAGATGCCGATCCAGGGAAGCTCGGTCGTTGCGACTCCCTCCAGCACCCGCTCCATCGCCCGTTCGGCAGCCTCGGGAACCGACCACTCGTCCTCCGAAGCCCACAGCGTCTGCGGGAGGGCCATGGAGCCGTTGAAACGGTGGACCCCTCCGCTCGGAATCGAGGTCAGGGCATAGCTGTAGGCCTCGATGCCGAGACGGTTCAGCGCGTCGGTGATCTCGGGCGACCAGGTGTTGCCGGCGCCGCCCCAGAAGACGGGGGGCCGTTCGAAAAGGTCGACGAACGCCTCAAAGCCCTGAACCTCCTCGCGATAGGCCAGGATGCGCCCGTCGGCGAAGGAGGCTTCGGCCAGCATCTCCATCGTCGTCGGGTGGCGGGAGTGGCCGTTGGTGTGGAGCCCGAGGCAGTGAGGTTTCAGCGCCTCGACGACGTCGGTCCGCCCCCTCTGGCGCAGGACCCGACACTTGTCGCCGGTCACGCAAAACGAGCCGACGACGCCGACTTCGGTGAAAAGGCTCGCGATGTCGAGCACCGCATCGTCGGCCGTGAGGTTGATCGGGTCCTCGACATCCATAAAGACCGAGACCACGGGGGTGGCGACCGCGGGCATCCTAGCGGAGCCTCCTTCCGGTTCGCGAAGGGTTCCCCCGGCTGAACGGTTCCGCGATCAGCCCTTCCACCGAAAGCCAGGTGACATAAGGCGTGCGGTCCGCACCGGCGCTCCCGTAGTCCCGAAGCCGGACGGGGTTGCCTTCGGCGTCGACCACCTCCAAGTACCCCACGCCATCGTCGATCGGCTGGAAGCGGGCTTCCCGGAGAGTAAGGCCGTGGAGCTTCGGAGGCTTCCAGGCAGGCGCAGGCTCCAGACGGACGACGTTGATCCATGCCGCTTTGGAGGCATCTCGCTTGCTACCGGACGCTTCGATCTCGAGCGTGTGAGGGCCCGCGCCCAGGCCTTTTCGTTCCCAGACGAAAGGCAGGTCGCGGTCGGGGCTGTAGAGGTCGAACCGGTCGACCTCTTTCCCGTCGATGCGGACCCGCGCGATCCCGGCGTCGTCGTAGCGGTTCCCGTGCCACCGGACCCAGTCGCCTTCGAAGCGGTACTGGACGGACGCCCCCTCCTGCCTGGCGACCCTCATCTTCAGGCCCTGCTCCCAACCTTTGCTGTATCGGGGACCCACGCCGGGCGTCTCGAGGGCGAACAGGATCGGACCGCGGTACACCGAGGACCTGCCCCGCTCGTCGCGCTGCCCCACCCAAAACCGAGGGGACAGGTCGAGATCGAGCGCCACCCGATCCCCCGGCTTCCATTCGCGGTCTATCTCCAGATAGGTCCCGGAGACGGCGTCGAGGGGCTCGCCGTTGAGCGACGCCTTGGTGTTTTCCGACCAATGAGGGATCCGAATCCTTAACGGAAATCTCCTCGGACGCAGGGGCTCGATCCCGATCTCGATGCGCCCGTCCTGCGGGTAGGAGGTTTCCTGGCGAAGGACCACCTTCGTTCCTTCGATCTCTGTCGAAAGAGAGCCAGATCCAAACCAGTTCAGGACGAGGCCCCCGTCCCGGCGCATCAGCGCCCAATCCGAGATAAGCCCAAAGCCCCGCGCGGCGTTGACGCTGCAGCAGTTCAGCTGCTCGCTTCCAGGCCGGATCTGGAACGCAATGTCCTCGGTGCTCGGGACCCTGGTGCCGGCCATGGGGGTGTTGTACGTGCACCAGCTCCCGTCGGGGGAATGAAGGCCCGCCACCTGGTTCAAGGTCGAGAGCTCGAGTTCGTCGGCGACTTTCGGGTCGCCGGTCATCTTGAGCATCTCGACGCCCATGGCGATCCAGGCGATGGTGCAGCAGGTCTCGATCGGCGCCGAGTGGTACGGGTTCCCCTGGGCCTGTTCCCCGGAGGTGAAACCGCCATTGTTGTGCCGATCCGTTTCGGCGATGCTCCACCAGAGGCGCTCGAAGGCCTTGCGGTAGTCGGGGTTGCCGGTAATCCAGTGCAGTTCGGCGAGCCCCATGATCGAATGCAGGCTTTCCCACCTCGGTCCGTTCGCGGGCAACTGGTGGAAAGCTTCGCCCGCAAGGGCCGCTTCAAGATAGTTTCCAGCGGCAGGATGGGAGAAGTCGCGAACGACGGACTCCGCCAGCCTCAGGTGCTCGGCGTCGCCCGTCTGCCGGTAGAGGAGCGCCATCGAGTGGACGATCGCCTGGTTCATCTCGGGGCTTCGGGTCTGGGCGACCGTCGTTCCGCTCTCGAGGTAGGTGCGACAAAGAAGGTCGCCGATGCGGGACGCGGCCGCCAACGCCTCGGGGCTTCCCGTCGCCTCGTTCCAGAGAAGGAGGCCGAGCATCGCGTGGTAGTGGCCCCAGGCGTCCCAGGTGTCGCCGCCCGTGCCCCAGACGTTGGGGGCGGTGCCGGTAAGTCGATGTCCTTTGGGGAACGGCCCGAGGTAGCCTTCCTCGTCCTGGCATTCGACCAGCTGGCGAACAAAGGCCCCGAGCCGGGCCTTCAGCTTCGGGTCGCCGGTGAGGCGGAGCATCTCGACGCCGGAGGTCAGGTACTTGCCCGCGAACTCGCCGGACCACGGAAGCAGGTTTTGGTACGGCTGTTTGTCGCGGTCGCGAAACATCTGAAGGATCGCCGGGTTCTTCTCCGGGACCTCCAGCAGCCAGTTGTGGACCACCCCCTGGACCCGCCGCTCCAGAAGTCCCTCGAGGCGGTACTCGGCTTTCCGGTCGGGAGCCATCACCGGGGAGGCAGGGCCAAAGGCTCCGTTCGCTGCGAGTGCGGAAGCAATCGTCAAGAGGATCACCATCGAAACCGAAGCTCAGTCTACATTCAGGCGATCGCCGGGCGGGGAGCTTTCAGCGGCAGGCGAGCAGGGATGCGGCTTTCGAAGTGATCGTCACCTGAATGCGCGGGCGCGTGGGAACTCGCACGACCGTGCAACCCAGGCGTTCCATATGGGAGGCGACGAGGTCGCGCTCCCTCATATCGAAGAGATCGACGAAAAACGGGACCTCCGGCGTCTCGTTGGCCAGGAGCCGTCGGGCAAGTCGCTCTTCTCGCTGCATACCCGTCGCTACGCCCCGCCTCCGGGCCATGCTCCTCCTTCGAGGCAGGGTTGTCCAATCTAGCGACAATTCCCATTGTTTCGAAGAGGTCGGCCGAACCGGCTCGCAATGTGGCACAACAGAGGGCACATGAGCGAGCTTCCGTCAGTCATGAACGCGGTCGTGATCGAACAGCCGGGCGGTCCGGAGGAGCTGGTCGTGCGGCAGAGGCCCGTTCCAGCGCCGGGGCCGGGCGAGCTTCTCCTTCGGGTCCGCGCCGCCGGGGTCAACCGCGCGGACGCGGTGCAGCGGGAGGGTCGGTATCCGGCGCCTCCCGGCGTGCCGGAGGACATCCCCGGGTTGGAGGTCGCCGGCGAGGTCGCGGCCGTGGGAGAGGGGGGCGACCCCGCTTTGGCAGGCTCGCGGAGGACGGCGCTGGTCGGCGGCGGAGGGTACGCCGAGTTCTGCGTCGTGCCGGCCGGCTCCTCGCTGCCCTGGCCCGACGGGTACGACGCCGTCCAGGCCGCTTCCCTGCCGGAAGCGATCCTGACGGTTTGGTCCAACGTGTTCGATCGAGGAGGCCTGAAGGAGGGCGAGTCGCTCCTGGTCCACGGCGGCGCTTCCGGCATCGGGACCGCCGCGATCCAGCTTGCCAAGGCCTTCGGCGCCCGCGTCTACGCGACCGCCGGTTCCGACGAGCGATGCCGAAGATGCGTCGAGATCGGGGCGGACGCGGCGATCAACTACCGCGAAGAGGACTTCGTGGAGGCGGTGAAGCGGGAGACAGGGGGGAGGGGCGTCGACGTCATCCTGGACATCGTCGGCGGCGCCTACGTCAGCCGCAACTACCGCGCCGCCGCCGTGGACGGACGGATCGTACAGATCGCCTTCCAGCAGGGAGCCAGCGCAGAGGTGAACCTCGCGCCGCTCATGCTCAAGCGGCTCGTGCACACGGGTTCGACGCTCCGGTCGCGCGAGGAGGCGTTCAAAACCCGGCTGGCGGAGGACGTCCGGAAGAACGTGTGGCCGCTTTTGGATTCGGGCAGATTCGTGCCCCAGATCGATTCCGTATTCCGGCTGGACCATGCGCCCGACGCCCATCGGCGGCTCGAGGGGGAGCACTTCGGAAAGATCGTCCTGCGGGTAGGAGAGGGATGACGGCGCTTCCCTGCCCGACGCCAGCTTGGCTCTTCGAGGGATGGGCGTGCAGGAGGTTCCGGGTTTTTCAACACGAAGGACACTAAGAGCACGAAGGGCACGAAGGGGGCCACCGAGGGTGCCAGGGATACCAAGGGCACGACGCTGTTTTCTTTAGCATTTGGAAGGCGCCGCATTTCTAGGGGCGATCTTCCGGTGCCGGTTGCCCCACGGGACCTTACGGGGCTCTCCACGCTCGTAGACACGCAGGTTACGAGGGATCACGCCGGATCTTGGTGGGTGTATATTCTGTGTCGTCGCCCGAGGCCCTATGCCGTACCACATCAAGGAGCTTGCCGCCACCGAGAGCGTCGCGATCTTCCGCGCGCTCGCCTCGGAGTCCCGGGCGAAGATCATCGAGCTTCTGGCCGAGCGGGACATGAACATCAACGAACTGAGCCACGCGCTGCGCCTGACCCAGCCGAGAGTGACGAAGCACGTACAGATCCTGGAGGAAGCCGGGCTCGTGGCGAGCGACTATCTGGCGGGGCCGCAGGGGATGCAGAAACGATGTCGACGGACCCACGACCGGATCCTGGTCGAGATGTCGGGCGTCGACCAGCGGAAGGACCACGTCGCCGAGATCGAAGTGCCGATCGGAATGTACACGGACGTGCAGGCGGTGCCGACCTGCGGGCTGGCGAACCGGGAGCGGTTTATCGGGCATCTCGACAATCCCGTATCGTTCTTCCTGCCCGAACGCGCCCAAGCCGAGATCATCTGGTCGTCGGGCGGGTACGTCGAATACGTCTTCACGAACTCGCTGCCGCTGCAGGCGAAGATTACGGAAGTCGACCTGGCGATGGAGATCTCGTCGGAAGCGCCCGGCTACGACCCGGAGTTCCCTTCCGACGTGACCGTCTGGTTGAACGGGCTCGAGATCGGGACCTGGCGGTCGCCCGGCGACCCGGGAGGAACCCGGGGGCGGCTCAACCCGCAGTGGTGGTGGGACAACCTGAACCAGAGCGGCTATCTGAAGGTCTTCCAAGTCGATCGCACGGGAACGTCGGTCGACGGGATGAAGCTCTCCTCGGTGGGCATCGACGACCTTGGAATCATCCCCTGGTCGGCGACCCGCGTGCGGATCGGCGTCAAGCCGGACGCTCCGAACCAGGGCGGGTTCACGCTCTACGGCAAGGGGTTTGGAAACTACGAGCAGGACCTGATCCTGCGGCTGCGCTACGTGATGCACCCTGAAAATCAGGATTAGCCCGCAACGATCTTCCGGCTGGCGAGAAACATTTTGCGAAGGATATTCACAAACGGTTATATCATGTCGTATAGTGCTATACGATGAGGAAAGCCGCTTCCGGCCTCCTCAGCCGCATTCTTAGCAAATCGGACGAACATCAGAAATCCAGCCGGGGCGATCAACCCCTCCTCACAGCAGAGGACCCTATGAAAAATCGAGCGTTCACTCTCATCGAGCTCCTCGTCGTCATCGCGATCATCGCGATCCTCGCCGCCATCCTCTTCCCCGTCTTCGCCCAGGCGAAGGTCGCAGCCAAGAAGACCAGCTCTCTCTCGAACGTCAAGCAGCTCGCCCTCGCGAACGTCATGTACGCCGGCGACAGCGACGATCTCTTCCCGGATCAGAATCGCGACGTCAACGGCTTCCCTTGGTGGACCGCCGGCTCCGAGAACCCCTGCAACGTCGACGGCGTCGACGACACCGACACCGCGAACGGCGGCGGCTGCAAGAAGGGCTTCATGTCGTCGGGCGCGCATCAGAACTGGGGGCGGCTCATTTTCCCGTACGTGAAGAGCCTGGCGCTTTACGAGACGGCGGCAGCGAAGATCGGTGGCAACGTGCCATGGTCCTATTCGAACTGGGCGGGGGCGGGCAACGCGAGCTACGCGTATAACGGCGTCGTCCTCGGAAAGTCCAACACGCAGATCAGCGACATCGCCGCGGTGATCGTGCTGCAGGGCAAGATCGGGACGGGGCGCGAGGCGCTCGTCCAGCCGACCCAGTGGTCGAACAGCTTCGGCGACTCCTCTCCGGCCTGCAACGGCGCGGACATCAACTGGATGGGCAACACGTTCGATCGGGGCGACAACTACGGATTCGCCGACGGTCACGCCGCCTACAAGAAACGGACCGCCGTCAGCTTCCGGAACTTCGGCTTCAGCGGGAACGCGGACCACATCGTCCACAAGATCGACAACAACGGCAGCTGGTCGGATGTGATCAACACCACGAGCCTGACCGATCCGACGCCGACCAGCCGGAACAACTGGGAAAGCTGGGGCGGCTGCGACCTATCGCGCCTGTAAGATGGACCCGGGGCGGGAAGGAACCCGCCCCACAGCCTTTTTTGGAGATCTCAATGAAGAAACTCGCATCTCTCTGCCTCCTTGTCGCCCTTCTTGGCCAGGCGGCCGTACTCAGCGGCTGCGACGACGAGATCCACGCGGATCCGGCGCTCGAGAAGGCGATGAACGATCAGCGCGCCGCCCAGGCTCCTGGCCAGACGCCGCAGCCTCCCACCGGCGATAGCAGGTAGGGGCTGATCCGCGTGCTTCTGTCGTTCCTCGCCATGTCGAGCATCCTCTTGCGCGATCCGGTTGGCCAAGACGGGTCGGTTTTTCCCGGAGACGGGGCGGCCGCGGTCGGCAGCGAGCACGTGCACGACCCCACGCTCCTCGAGATCGGGGGGAAGTACTTCATCTTCCAAACCAGCGGGGACGGGTTCACTATGGTCCGATCGTCGAAGGACCTGAAGACGTGGAAGGCCGAAGGGCCGATCCTCTCCTCGCAACCCGAGTGGCTGCAAAAGCGTTACCGGCACCGGTCGGTGTGGGCCCCGGACGTGATCGTGGTCCCCTCCGGCACCGGAGCCTTCTCAGAAAACCCTCACCCTTCCCTCTCCCTCGGGGAGAGGGTTATCAAGCTTCGGATGTACTACTCGGTCAGCGAGTGGGGACAGAACAAGTCGGTGATCGGCCTCGCCGAGTGCGATAAGTTCGATCCGGAAAGGCCCCTGGAAGGCTGGGTCGACCGGGGCCTTGTTCTCGAGAGCAGGCCGGGCGTCGACCGCTTCAACGCAATCGACGCGGAGACGATCATCGACGAGGAAGGCCGCCATTGGATGTATTTCGGCTCCTACTGGTCGGGCATCCACGTGGTGGAGTTGGATCCGGGGACGGGCATGATAAAAAGCGGCGCGGGCCCCTCTCTCCCCAACCCCTCTCTCCCCTCTGGGGAGAAAGGGGCTCCGGTGCTCGTTGCCGCCAACCCGGCGGAGAGGGGGAATCCGCTGGAAGGGGCGGCGGTGGTTCGGCGGGATGGGTTCTATTACCTGTTCGTGTCGTACGGGCTCGCGGCGCAGGGGGTGAGGAGCTCTTACCGGATCATGGCCGGGCGGTCCAAGTCGCCCACCGGGCCGTTCCTGGACAGGGAGGGTAAGAGCATGGCGGAGGGCGGGCATGTGAGCGTGCTCAAGGGTTCGCCTCCGATGTTCGCGCCCGGACACTGCGACGTGCTGCGGCTGAGGGACGGTCGGTACGTGATGCCGTACCACTTCTACGACGGCCGAAAGCACTGGGTGAAGGACACCTGGGGCATGCCGACGCTGCAGATCCGGGAGCTGTTGTGGTCGCAAGAAGGTTGGCCGCTGCCGGGGTTGCCGCTGGAGATGGGAATCTCATCGGGGCAAGGCCCGAGGGAGGCGAAGAGACCGCGAGCGGTCCTCACTCCCAAAGGGACCTTCCTCCACCAAGCCGACTTCGGCGAACCTCGGTTCGTGGAATTTCGGGAGGGCGGCGTTCTTCGAAGCGGTTCGACTCAAGGTTCCTGGAAGGTGGACGGCGAGGAGGTCGTGTTGAGCTGGCCCCGCGAGGAAGATCCGAAGAGGCCGTGGGTCGACCGGGTCCAGTTGGCTTACGGCGGGCGGTACTACGTGGGACGGACGGCGGCGGGGCTGGTCGTGCGCGGGTTTCGAGCGGGGGCGAAGTAGATGAGCACCCGGGCGACCCTCGTCCTGATGTTCCTCGCGTGCCTGTTGCTGGGCATCGCGAGGTCGGACCTGGCGCTGCCGGCCATCGGGAAGAAGAAAACCGAGCTCGTTTTCTGGAACGGGTTCACGGGTCCCGACGGGCGCACGATGCTGGGCATGATCCGGCGATTCAACGAGCAGAACCCGGACCTTCACGTGACGATGCAGCGGATGGACTGGGCGACCTACTACAACAAGCTGATGGTCGCCTCGGTGGACGGGCGCGGGCCCCAACTGTTCATCATCCACGCGGCGACGTTGCCCCGGATGGTGCGGGCGGGCTTCGTATCGAGCGTCGACGGCATGTTCGAAGGGCCGGGAGCCCTGCCGAGGGAGGATTTCGACGAGTACGTCCTGGAGCAGGTGGAATTCGAGAAGGGGCTGGTCGGGGTCCCGCTGGACATCCACCCCCAGGGAATGTACGTGAACCTGGCGATGCTCCGGGAAGCCGGCATCTCCAAGCCGCCCCAGACCCGCGACGAGTTCCTGAGGGCGATCCGGGCGGTCAACAAGGACCTCGACGGCGACGGGCAGAACGACCGGTGGGGGTTCGCGCTGACGTTCTGGCGCAACAACTTCCAGTCGCTCGTCCCCCAGTTCGGAGGCAGGTATGCCGCTCCCGACGGGAGGTCGGATCTGGACAACCCCGCGAACGTGAAGGCGGCGGAATTCATGGGAAGCCTGACGAAGCAGAAGCTGATCCCTCCGCCCGAGAACGGGCTCGGTTGGGTGGGTTTCCGGCAGAAGAAGGTCGCGATGGTCTGGGACGGCGTGTACATGCTGGGCGACCTCAAGCGGCTGGGCGACTTCGAATACATCGGCACGCCGCTTCCGCTGATCGGCGAAAAGCCGGGGACGATGGCGGATTCGCACGTGCTTTGCATCCGCGAGGGGATCACCGCCGCCGAGCGGGAGGGCGCGGAGCGGTTCACGAAGTTCCTCTCCGCCAACAGCGTGGAGTGGGCCGCTGCGGGCCAGGTTCCGGCAAGGAAAAGTGTCCGGGCCGATCCTGAGTTCCAGAAGATGCAGGTTCAGAGCGCGTTCGCGGAGCAGATCCCGGCGATGATGTACCCCCTGCGGACGCCGGTGCTGTTCGAGATGACGCTGGAGATCGACCTTGCGGTCGAGAAGGTGATGCGGGCGAGGGCCTCGGCCGCCCAGGCGCTGAAGGCGGCACGGGAGAACACGCAGCGGTTTTTCGATCGGGACCAAAGGGAGAGCGACAGTCCAAAGGCCCTACGAAGGCGGTCTCGCTCGAGCCTTGTTTCCACTCGGCACGGACGCTTACCAACCCTCGACCCGCTCGCCGACTCGCTTTCGGCGTTGCCGAGCCTGCCGCCTTTGGCGGGACGGCTCCCCACCCCCTACTCCCTCACCGTCTCAGATTCGGCGGAGCCTTGCCTGCCGCCTTTGGCGGGACGGCTCCCCACCCCCTACCCCCTCCCCATCTCGGCTGCGCCGAGACAAGGAGGGGAGGCTTGACTTATATTCAGCGGCGAAGCGTTAGCGGGTTCCTCTTTCTGCTTCCGTATGCAGTGTCGTTCCTGGCGTTCATCGTCTTGCCGATCGTGGTCGCGATCTACCTTTCGGTGATGCAGTTCGACCTGACGTCGAGGGAGTCGATCCGGTTTGTCGGGGCGCGGAACTTCGCGGAAGCTCTCGGCGACACCTATTTTTTGCAGGCGCTCTGGGCGACGGTCCGTTACGCCGTGCTGCTGGTGCCGGCGCTTCTGGTGGCGGCTTTGGGGATGGCGCTGGGGATGAACGCGATGAC
>DASWVS010000222.1:0-1588 GCA_036401135.1 Fimbriimonas sp. | reverse complement strand
GGTCTACTCCTATGCCCACATTGGCAACTTCCGCTCCTTTCTGACGGCTGACCTGATCGTCCGGACCGCCGAGGCGATCGGCTGGAAAGTGAAGTGGGTCAGCAACGTCACCGACGTGGGCCATCTCACCGACGACGACGTGGCGGACGCCTCGGGCGAGGACAAGATGGAGAAAGCCCTTCGCAGCAAAGAGGGGGAGCACTTCAACAACATTTGGGAGCTGGCGGAGTTCTACACGGACGCGTTCCGCCAGGACTGGCGGCGGCTGAACCTGAGGGAGCCCGACGTGCGCCCGAAGGCGACCCAGCACGTGCGGGGACAGATCCTGGCGGCCCAGGAGCTGATCGACAAGGGCCACGCCTACGAGACGCCCACCGGCGTGTACTTCAGCGTCGAGAGCTTCCCCGAGTACGGGAAGCTGAGCGGGAACACGCGGGACAACCTTCGCGACGCCGTTCGGGACGTGGTTCTCGACGACAACAAGCGGGACCAGGCGGACTTCGCGGTCTGGAAGAAGGACGACCGGCACCTGATGCAGTGGCACTCCCCTTTCGGGTGGGGTTTCCCGGGATGGCACATCGAGTGCTCGGTGATGGCACGGGAGTACCTGGGGGACACGATCGACCTCCACAGCGGGGGCGAGGACAACCGGTTCCCCCACCACGAGTGCGAGATCGCCCAGAGCGAGGCGCTCACGGGCAAGCCTTTCAGCAACCACTGGCTCCACACGATGTTCCTGCAGGTGAACGGCCAGAAGATGGCGAAGAGCGCGGGCAACTTCTACACCGTCAAACAGCTGATCGAGGAGCGGGGGATCCATCCGCTCGCGGTGCGGTATGCGCTGATCGCCGGCCATTACGGCAAGCCGTACAACTTCACCGACCAGACCCTGAGCGACGCGAACGGCAATGTGGAGCGCCTGAGGCGGGCCCTGATGGTCGCGAACGTGGGAATCGCCG
The DNA here is from genome assembly GCA_036401135.1 of Fimbriimonas sp. Classification (GTDB taxonomy): domain Bacteria; phylum Armatimonadota; class Fimbriimonadia; order Fimbriimonadales; family Fimbriimonadaceae; genus Fimbriimonas. The sequence continues at coordinate 629 of DASWVS010000222.1, read as the reverse complement.
CGGCGAGACCCGGCGAGGACGCCATCGGTGAGTCGCTCGACTCGATCTACGAGGAGGCGCTGGACGGGATGTGCGAGGACCTCAACACGTCGATCGCGCTCGCGAAGGCGCTCGAAGGCGCGCGGCTCATCTCGCGCGAGGCCGACTCCCTCACGGAAGGCTCGGCGAAAAGCGGGCTGAAGTTCCTCCAGAGGATCAATGCGCTGCTCGGTGTCGTCTTTCATGAGAACGATGTCGAGCCGGTCGCCGAGAGACAGGCCCCGAAGGTCGACGAGACATGGATCCTGGAGAAGATCGAGGAGCGCGCCGCCGCCAGGGCGGCCAAGGATTTCGGCCGTGCGGACGCAATCCGGAAGGAGCTGGCGGAGAAAGGAATCGAGCTGAGCGACACTCCTCAGGGAACGTCCTGGGCTCTCAGCCAACATTCGCCGGCTTTGAGCAACTAACACGGTAAAACTACCAGTACTCGGGGGCGTTCGGATTGCTTATAATCAAATTCGACCCGTTCCGTAGTGCTATGGCATTGCTCTCCGTTGAGGCTCTCAACCGCGTCCTTTCGGCGCCGCTGCCGGATCTCGCTCAGATCCGGGGGGCAGCGTCGCAGGCGCGCGGCAGGGCCTCAGCCCTCC
>DASWVS010000221.1:0-2533 GCA_036401135.1 Fimbriimonas sp. | reverse complement strand
ATGATCCCCTGCGGGAGAAACCATCGCCGCGCCTAGATCTAGATTGGACTCGACACCATTGACGAATCTTCGCATTGGTTCTCCATGTACGACCTTGCCGCTTCGATAAAGCTCCTGAACACCTTCTGGGTCGCGGCGTCTTCGAGCGTCCGCTCCGGATGCCACTGAAGTCCGATCAGATAGGGACGGTCTCTCGCTTCGATCGCTTCGATCGTGCCGTCGGCCTCCCGGGCGACGACGTCCAGGTTCTCGCCGAGTCGGGCAACGGCCTGATGGTGATAGCTCTTCCCCACCATCTCCGTGGCGCGGGAATGGCGCGCAAGCTTCGAACCGGCCAGGATCTCGTAGCGCTGCAGGGTGCCGCCCGTGTGCGACTCATGGCCAACGACCTCGGGCAGGTGCTGGATCAGCGAACCGCCGCGCACGACGTTGATGAACTGGCAGCCGTAACAGATGCCCAGAACCGGAAGCTCCGGCGCGATAGCCCCGAAGAGCGCGGCCTCGCCATCGTACCGAGCCGGGTCCTGCAGGCTCACCTTCGGGTGGTTGGTTTCCCCGAACCTCGAGGCATCGATGTCGTTCCCTCCGGGAATCAGCCATCCGTGGATAACGGCCGCCACCTCCTCCATGTCCGCCGTGGGAGGGATCAGGATCGGCACCCCGCCGGCATCGGAAACCGCCTGGGCATAGTTCCAGTTCAGTTCCAGCCTCCCCTTCGTCCTTTGGTCTTCGGGGTCGCAGTGGCAGTCGACGGTGATTGCGATGATGGGTTTGGCCATGGAATTAGACTGTTGGATTCTCGACGTTCTGACGGACGGTGTTCAGGAACTCGGCAGCTCCGACCCCGTTGATCAGGCGGTGGTCGAAGGTGAGCCCCAGGTTGACGTAGCGCCCTCCGTCCAAGCCGGTAAAGGCCTCGCCGAGGAAGAGCGTCGCCACCGCCGGGGGGACAACGACCGGTACCGCGTCCCGGATCCCGTACGCCTGCATGTTGGTCAACGAGATCGTGACCGACTCGTTCGCCTGGTCCTTACCCGTCCTGGCCTGCTCGATCCGCTCCCGCGTCCGCTCCGCAAACGTGCGCCAGTTCAAGGTGTCGGCGTCCTCGACGACCGCCAGAACCAGCTCGTCGCCAGGCAGCGCCACCGCAATGCCAAGCGAAGCGTGCCTGTAGGTGCGCAGCCGGTCTTCTCCGATCATCGACGACCGGAACATGGGATAGTCGGAAAGGGCTTGCGCCACCGCGTAGGCGAACATGGTGAAGGCGCTCGGCTGGAAAGCGTCGCCGGCTTCCCTCGCGGCGCTGCGCCTCGACTCGATCGGGTACCAGTTCGCCACCACCGACATGGTCCCTGGCACGACCAGTTGAGCTCCCCGCGCCATCCGGGATGCCAGCAGACGCTGTTTCGGGGAGAGGGGCTTTTCCTCGAAGCGGTCGTTGGTCGCCGGGGCAGGCACGGACGCGGATGCGGCAAGGTACGCGTCGATGTCGCCCGGCATCAGCTTGGACCCCGTCGGCTGGATCGTGTTCAGCACCTCGTCGCCAATCCCCTGCTCTTTGGCGTAGGCGCGCGTTCGGGGAGGGATGGCCGCGTTGCGGATGGGGTTGGCCGAGGACGGAGACGCGATGGGTTCGCCGCGTTTCACATCCTGCGGCGTTCCCTCCGCGTCGGCTTCGGGGATTTCGGCGAGGACCTCCATGCGGGCGACCTCGGCGCCGATCGCAAGGACGTCGTCCGGCTGGGCGAGCCACTCCTTCAGGACCCCCTCGTAAGGCGACTCGACATCCATCACGGCCTTGTCGGTCTCCATCTGGTAGATCGGCTCGTCGCGCTTGACCGCGTCGCCCGGCTGCTTGAGCACCGAGACCAGGCGCGCCTCCTGGAGTCCCTCTCCAATCTGAGGAATGCGTACAGATACTATGCCCATAAGTCGTAATCTTCGCTCCTTTGCGAGTGCGCCTAGTTTGACACGGCTCCCGCCGCCGATGCTGGTTCGAGCCGGCGGGTACAATTCAGCGTCGCCCGGGTGAACGCTTCCCTCTCCCCTGGGTCGCCATCCCAATCAGGATTTCGAAAATGGCAAAGCAAGTTACGCATAACATCAAGCTGAACATCCCGGCTGGCAAGGGGACGCCGGCGCCGCCCGTAGGCCCGGCGCTCGGCCAGGCCGGCATCAACATGATGGAGTTCCTCAAGAAGTTCAACGAGCAGACCGCTCCCCAGATGGGCTTCGTGATGCCGGTGGAGATCACCGTCTACTCCGACCGCTCCTACTCGTTCAAGATCAAGCAGCCTCTGACCTCCGACCTCATCAAGCGCGCGGCGGGCATCGACAAGGGTGCGAGCAATCCCAAGACCGACAAGGCCGGGACCCTGACGAAGGACAAGCTCCGCGAGGTCGCCAAGCAGAAGATGGCCGACTTCAACACCGAGGACGAGGAAATGGCGATGAACATCGTCGCCGGCGCCGCCCGATCCATGGGCGTCCGAATCGAAGACTAGCCCCGGACCGCCGCTCTCCAGAGCGGCGC
>DASWVS010000220.1:0-4298 GCA_036401135.1 Fimbriimonas sp. | reverse complement strand
CGCTTCGAGCAGCTGCCAGCACTCGTCCATCGAGACGCAGGCGGTGACCTCGCTCATCACATGCTTGCCCGCTTGAAGGGCGAGGATCGACTGAGAGGCGTGGAGCTGCATCGGCGTTGCCACGACGACGGCGTCGACCTTGTCCAGCATCTCCTCGTAGCGGGGGGTGGCGAAGGGGATCTCGTGCTCCCGGACCTCTTCCGTCAGCCACTCCTCGTTCAGGTCGCAGAGGGCGGCCAGCTCGACTTCCGGGATGGCTCGGATCCCGGCGTAGAACGCCGCCCCGCGCCTTCCGACGATGCCGATCCTCAGCCTTGCCATCGCCGGCTCACCAGTCCCCCACGCTTCCATCCGGATAGATCGTCCGCTGCATCGCCTCCGGCTCGTAGGGATGCTTCGCGACCTCCTTCTCGTTGATCTCGATGCCGAGACCGGGGCGAGTGCCGGGGCGACAGATCCGGCCTTTCGCCTCGACCTCGAAGCACTCCGTAACGCAGTTCTGCCGCCAGGGGACGTCGAGGTGGACCGCTTCGCACACGATGTAGGCGGGAGTCGCGAGGCCGAACTCCAGCGAGGCCGCCGTCGAGATCGGGCCCTGCGGGTTGTGGGGCGCGACCGCGGCCCCGACCGACTCGGCGAGCGCGGCGATCTTCCGCGCCGCCGTCAGTCCGCCGCAGTGGGTGATGTCCGGTTGCCAAACGCTCGCTGCCCTTTTCTCGGCCATCTCCTTGAACTGCCAGAACGACGAGAGCCTCTCGCCGGTGGCGATGGGGGTGGAGACGGAGCGCTGGATCGCTGCGATATCGTCCGTGTGTTCCGGCCAGCAGGGCTCTTCGAACCAGTACAGCCCGTACGGCTCCAGCGCCTTGGCGAACAGGTGCCCCATCCGGGGCGATGGGCGGGCGTGGCAATCGACCATCACGTCGATCGCCGGACCGACGGCTTCCCGCATGGACGCGACGCACTTCTCGGCGTAGTGGATCGGGGCGAGCCCTTCGAGCGGCATCGTCTCCGGCACCGCCATCGACTTAAAAGCGGTGAAACCCTCCTCAACCGCGGCATGGGCCAGATCGGCGAATCGGGAGGCATCGGCCGGGTTCGTCTCGTAGAAGTCCTCCATCTTGCCTCCGCCCAGGTGGCAGTAGAGGCGGACGTAGTCGCGGACAGGGCCGCCCCAGAGCTTGTGGCAGGGCACGCCGAGAGCTTTGCCGGCGATGTCCCAGAGGGCGAGGTCGATCCCACTCATGGCGGTGGCGGCGACGATCCCGTTGCGGTGCCAGAACGGCTGCCGGTACATGGTCTGCCAAAGGTATTCGACGCGCGTCGGGTCCTGCCCGAGGAGCAGCGGCTTCAGGTCCTCGATCGCTCCGAGCACGGCGTGCGTGTTCCATTCGAGCGTCGCCTCCCCCCAGCCCCACAGCCCGTCCTCGTCGGTGAGGACCTTCACGAAGATCCAGTTGCGCATCCGCGCGTGGCACACCAGCGTCTCGATCCCGGTGATCTTCATCGGTTGCGCTTAGCATATCCGCTCGCCGGGAAGAGGGGTTCGAGGGCGCAGGCCTAGTCTACTTCGCCCCAAACTTTGCCGTTGAGGGTGAACGTTCCCGTCGCATCGGTCGAAGCCACGGGCTGGAATCGTACGTCGTTCAACCGGAGCGCAAGCTGCCGGTTGGAACGGAAGATCACGTCGACGGTACCGCCGGTCGCCGTCCATGTTCGGACCGACGTCCCGGACCTCTCCGAATAGGTCAACTCGGACGCCATCCCGGTGCCTCCGACGACGAACGACTCTTCGGCGACGAGGTCGGTGGTCGGGTCGGTCACGACGACGGTGAGGCTTCGTTGCAACGTCGCGGTGCTGCCGAAGGCCACCGTCACGGTCCCCCGCTTTCCGGCAGCTCCCTGATTGGCGAAGGCGGCGTCGCCGAAGACCTGGCTGGTGACGCGAGTCGTTGTGGCGTTGGTGCTGCCCGTGTTGCTGAACCGGAGGTCCTGGGCGTAGTTGCCGCCGCTCACATCGGTATTCGATCCCCCACCGCCGCAACCGGCCAGCGAGACGACGAGAAGGGGAAGCAGGAGCGATCGGGATCTCATTTCGGCTGAACCTCCGGGCGCCGATTCTTGTGCGAAAACCAGCGTCTTCAGCCCGGTGTGACTCGGCGGGTTACGTATAGGTTCCGAGCGACATCCTGTCACATGGATCATCAAAGCCGCTATGGACAAAAACAACCGGTTGTGGTCTACTTAAAGGGTTATGACGACGAGACGAATCTCCAGGCCGCTGTACGTCGGCGTCGGGATTCTGTTCGTCGCCCTCGGCTACCTCGGGGCGATCGTGCCGATCATGCCGAGCACCGTCTTTTTCCTGATGGCGCTCTGGGCATTCGAGCGGTCGTCGCCGAGGTTCGAGGACTGGCTTTTGAACCGAAGCTTCATCGGTCCCTCGCTGCGCGACTGGCGCGAGAGCCGGAGCATCAAGCCGCGGACGAAGCTCGTGGCGATCGCCACCATCTGGGTGACGATGATCGGCTCGAGCGCCATGATCGTTCTGCGCGAGAAGCCGCTCTGGATCCCGCCGCTGATGGGAGCGATCGGGCTCGCCGTTTCCTGGTACATCGCCACCCGACCGACCGGCTTGGAATCGGAGCTTGGGCGAGAGGTTGCCTAGGGGCCTCTCCCTGCGGACGGTATCCTTAGCCGAACATGGCCGCAAGACTTCCCGTCGTCGTCATCGTTGGCCGACCCAACGTAGGTAAGAGCACGCTCTTCAACCGCCTCGTGGGTCGACGCGTGGCGGTCGTCGAGGATACGCCGGGGATCACCCGGGACCGCCTCTACGCCGAAGCGGAGTGGCGGGGGCGAAAGTTCACGATCGTGGATACGGGCGGCATCGTTTTCCAGGAATCCGATCCGCTCTCCGAGCAGATCCGGGTGCAGGCGAACGTGGCGCTCTCGGAGGCGGACGTGGTCCTGTTCCTGACGGACGTCAGCGACGGGCTGAACCCGGACGACATGGACCTCGCGAACCAACTTCGGGGGATCGAGAAGCCGGTGCTGGTGCTTCCCAACAAATCGGACAACCAGAATCGGGACAGCTTCGCCGACGAGTTCTACGGCCTGGGCCTGGGCGAGGTCTATCCCGTCTCCGGGCTGCACGGGCGGGGCGTGGCCGACGTCCTCGACCTGGTCGTCGAGCACCTCCCGCCGGCCGATCAACTCGAGGACGAGCGCGAGGAGATCCGCCTGGCGATCGTGGGGAGACCCAACGTCGGCAAGTCCTCGCTGGTCAACGCCTTCACCGGCGAACAGCGGATGATCGTCAGCGACATCGCGGGGACGACGCGGGACGCGATCGACACGGTCCTCGAATACAAGGGGGAGCGCTTCCGGCTGATCGACACTGCGGGCATCCGGAGGCGGGGCAAGATCCAAGGGTCCGTCGAATACTACATGGTCAACCGGGCGGAGAAGGCGATCGAGCGAGCCCACTGCGCGCTCGTCGTCTGCGACGGCAACGAGGGGTTGACCGACGGCGACAAGAGGGTCGGTAAGCTGGCCCATGACGCAGGCAAGGCGTGCGTGTTCGCCGTGAACAAATGGGACCTGAAGGAGCCGCCGGATGGGTTGCCCCGAAAGCTGACGCCGATCAAGAAGGACTTCCTGCGCATCCTCCACAACGAGTTCCCGGAACTCGCCTACGCGACCACCGCCTTTACCTCGGCGAAGGAGAGCGCGGGCCTGGAGCCCGTCCTCGATCAGGTCCTGGCCGCGATGGACGCCTACTCGTTCCGCGCCTCCACCGGCCAGTTGAACCGGCTCATCCAGGACGCCGTCTTCGCTCGGCCCTACAGCACCAAAGGGAAGCAGCTGAAGATCTACTACGTCACGCAGGTTTCGACGCGACCCCCGACGTTCGTGCTCTTCTGCAACGACCCCGAGATCCTGCACTTCAGCTATCAGCGATACCTGCTGAACAAGCTCCGCGAAGCCTTCCCCCTCCAAGGCACCCCCGTGCGCCTCCTCGCCCGGTCCAGCCACAAGAAGGACGAAGACCGCAAATAGCCAGTGCCCCTTTCCACGCAGGAGAGGGGTTGGGGTGAGGTTTGCGCCAGGGTGCGGCTCCCGCCGCTGTTGCCTCAGCAGCTTCGGAAGCTCTACGACCGTGGGTGCGGCGTCTCCGCTACCGAGGCTTCTCTGCTTGAAGGGAGAACGCGAAGGCCAGGTGTTTCAGCGAGGGCGGGATCTCGCGCCCGCGACCCCTCATCCCAACCCTTCCCCCGCAGGGGGAAGGGCTTCCG
>DASWVS010000219.1:0-2362 GCA_036401135.1 Fimbriimonas sp. | reverse complement strand
AGCTTGAGCCCTTTTCGGCCGATCTCCCAGAGCTCCTCCCGAGTGTCGGCGATCCCGCCGCCGGTTCCTCCGAGCGTGTAGGCGGGGCGGATGATGCAGGGGTACGGCACCACGTCCAGGATCTCCTGGAGCTCGTCCTCGGACTCGATGATCCAGCTTTCGGGAACCGGCTCGCGGATCTCGCGCATCAAAGCTCGAAAGCTCTCGCGGTCTTCCGCCTTTCGGATGGCGCTGAGGGGCGTCCCCAGCACCTTCATGCCGTACTTGTCGATGATGCCCTCGTCCGCGAGCTGGGTCGCCAGGTTGAGGCCGGTTTGGCCGCCGAGCGTGGGAAGGAGCGCGTCGGGCTTCTCCCGGGCGATCACCCGTTCGAGGAAGTCGACGTTCAGCGGCTCGATGTAGAGGGCGTCCGACACGCCGGGATCGGTCATGATCGTCGCTGGATTGCTGTTCACCAGGACGACCTCATGGCCCTCTTCTTTGAGGCTCTTGCAGGCTTGCGTGCCTGCGTAGTCGAACTCTGCGGCCTGGCCGATGACGATGGGGCCGGAGCCGATCACGAGGACCTTCATTCTAAGGGTCTATTGTGACAGGTTCCGAGCACCCAAGAGGTTATCGACTCGAGTATCTCGGCCCAACCTCACTCCCGATCGGTTAGCCGCCGGTGTTGGTGGACAGGTCCCAGAAGTTCGTCTCATAGGCGAATGAGCCATCGGCGCGCGGGATGCCGATTCGGTAGGTGACCTTGCGGAACTGCCACGATAGGCTCATGTAGGGAGGTCCGATTTCGCCGTTCGAGTGCGACTGGGAAAAGCTGTTGAGCATCAGCAGGTCGAAGGTATACCGGCTCACTTCGGCTCCCTGGCCATTGGTGACCGCCACGATGCCTTTTTCCAGGTGTTTGCCGGTGGCCACCGCCAACATGATCTTCGAAGCGCTTTTGGAAGCCGACATCGTCACGCTGAAGTCCGAGAACATGACTTTCCCACCCTGCGTGATACTGCCAGGATTCGAGGCTCCCCAGGAGAAGGCGTGGATTTCGTGCCAGCCTTCGTACCGCTTGTCCAGCGACGCGCCAGGAAGGTTGGATAGGTTCATATAGATCGGCATGTGTGAATCACCTCAAGGAGTCGATTGTAGAGAAGCAAGGGGATAAAAACCATCGGTCACTGGCCGGTAGGCGTCGGTCCCACCCGATAGCCAGATCCCGTGCGGGGTGAAGACGGCAGATCCGTCGGCGCGAGGCGCGGATAAGGGGGCGACAGCGATCCATCGATCCCGAGAAGGATCGTACAACTCGACCGACGCAAGGTGTCGGCCGTTGTACCCACCGAGCACGAGGACGCGCCCGTCGGGCAGGACCACCGCGGCATGGCGCGCCCGGGCGACCCCGAGCGGGGCAACCTCTCGAGACGTGTTGGACGCGGGATCGAAAAGCATGACGCTCGAGGTCGGCCGGTTTGCCAGGAAGCCTCCGACGATCAGGATCGGCCCGGTGGAAAGCTGGCTGACCGTATGGTGCGACCGGGCGGGCATAAGCCGATCCGGAGGCGGCAGGTTGGGGGGACCTGGAGCGAGCTCCGCTTGCTGCGGCCGAGCCAGTGCCGGAAGCGCAAGCAGCGTGCCCACGGCGGCCGCTCCGGACAAGACCTCTCGCCTCGAAAGAAAAGAAGGCGAACCATTGGGGGACATAACCCTGCCAATATACAGCGGTTTCTCTTGAAAGGGTAGTGATATTTGCCCTAGACGGCGCGTCTCGCGGCGTGCATCCTCTCGACGAACACGTCGAAGTACGGGCGGGAATCCCAAGGTCCGGGAGCGGCCTCCGGGTGGTACTGGATGCTGGAGGCATCGGCGCCCGGCACGTGGATCCCCTCGACGGTCCCGTCGTTGAGGTTGAGCTGGGTTATCTCGGCGCCTGTGGCCGACAGGGAGTTCGCATCGACCGCGTACCCGTGGTTCTGGGAGGTGATCGTCACCTTGCCCGTGCGAAGATCCTTGACCGGGTGGTTGCTTCCGCGATGGCCGAACTTGAGCTTGTAGGTGGATCCCCCCACGGCGTGGCAGAGAAGCTGGTTTCCCAGACAGATCCCGAACATCGGCCGTTTCCCGATCAGCTGCCGCACGGTCTCGACCACCGGACCCAGCCTTCGAGGGTCGCCCGGCCCAGGCGACAGGAGGATTCCCTCCGGCTTCCAGGACATGATCTCGTCGGCGGAGGCGGTCGCGGGAAAAACGATCGGGCGGCATCCGGCTTTGTAGAACCGGCGGAGGATGTTGTACTTGAGGCCGCAGTCGAGTACGGCGAGCCGCAGCCGTTCCGGGTCGTCCGGCTCGCCCATGCCTTCGATCCCCATGGGCC
>DASWVS010000218.1:0-4171 GCA_036401135.1 Fimbriimonas sp. | reverse complement strand
CGGCCTGTCGCTCGCAGGATTCTTCGTGTGGTTCGCCAGGAAGCGCATGGGACGGCTGGAGCGAACGGAGGCGCTGTGGGCCTATGCCTTTATCCTCCCCTGGGTCGCCGGCTTCCTGGTGTTCACGCTCGGGCCGATGATCGCCTCCCTGTTCTTCAGCTTCACCCAGTACAACGTGCTCAGCCCGGCGCGGTTCGTCGGCCTGAAAAACTACACCGACCTCTTCACCGCCGATCAGGTCAACATGACGAAGGCGTTCGGCAACGTCGTCTACCTCGCCGGCATCGGGGTGCCGTTCGGGATCGCCACCGGCCTTGCCGTCGCCCTCCTGCTGAACTCGGCGGTTCGGGGGATGCGCTTCTACCGCACCGCCTTCTACATGCCCGCCATCGTGCCGGGCGTCGCGTCGGCGGTGCTCTGGATCTGGCTGCTGACGCCCGACTCCAGCAAGGGGCTCATCAACGCAGCCTGGCAGGGAACGATCACCACCTGGCTCAACATCCCTCCGCCCGGGTGGCTGAACGCGGAAGGGTATGCCAAGAGCGCCTTCATCCTCATGGGCCTCTGGGGCGCGGGCTCGGGCATGATCCTCTGGCTCGCCGGGCTCAAAGGCATCCCCAGCACGCTCTATGAGGCGGCCAGCATCGACGGGGCGACTCCGCGCCAGTCGTTCTGGAGCGTCACCCTCCCCCAACTCAGCCCGATCATCTTCTTCAACAGCGTCATGGGGTTCATCGGCGCCCTGCAGGAGTTCGACCGGGTCTACATCATGAAGCCTGCGGAAGGATCTGCCGGTCCCGCCGACTCGCTGCTCGTGCCGGTCTACCATCTCTTCCAGAACGGTTTCACCTACTTCAAAATGGGTTATGCAAGCTCTCTCGCCTGGGTGATCTTCGCGATCATCCTCGCGGTCACGTTCCTCCAGTTCAAGCTCGCGCCGCGATGGGTGCATTACGAGGCGGAAAAGTGACCACGCAGCTCCTCTTCGCCCTCGGCACCCTTCTCAGCTGGACCGGCTGGATCGCCGCCGTCCGGGCGCTTTACCTGGGCCTGCAGCTCGTCCTCGGCGCTCCCGGCAGCGACCGGACCAAGACCGCGCGCGGGCTCATGCTTTCGGCGGGCCTGGCGGCGGCCGCCTTCCTCGTCGCCCTGGCACTCCCGATGGAAACGAAGCAGGCAACCGACGGCTGGCGGCTGCCCCTGGTCTGGTTCGTCATGCCGTTCACCGCCTGGGCGGTCGTGGCGAGCGCGGGAATGACGATCCTGCGCGCGGTGCAGGGATGGCTCGCGCTCAACGCCGAGCAGCGCCTCGAAAAGCTCAAGGCTTCAGGAATCTGGGCGGCCGTCGGCGTCGTCTTCCTCGTCCTCTACAAGCGCGACCCGGACGTGAAGATCGAGGTCCTCACCGGTGGCGTGACGATCTCGCCGATCGTCGTCGCCGCCCTCGCCCTGCTGGCGGTGGCGACGCTGGTGGCGATGGTCCTGGCGGGTCGTGCCGTCCGGTCGCGAGGCTACGCCAAGGCGGTGGCGATCCATGCCGCGCTCCTCATCGGCTCGATCTTTTTCGGCATGCCTTTTGCCTGGCTCGTGATCACCTCGTTCAAGGAGGACCGCGACATGGCCTCGCCCAACGGCATCGTCTGGATTCCCAAGGTGCAGGAGGAAGTGGAGTACCTGGACAAGAAGGACCCGCTCTACGAGGGCCGGTTCCAGGACCGCACGGTCCAAGCGACGGTGCTCGAGAAGCTACCGGACGGGCGAACGCGGTTCGACATCATCAAGCCGGCGGCGATGCGCGGACTGACCTTCGAGGCGCCCCTGTCGCAATTCAAGGAAGTCCCCAAGCTCATCCCCATCGTCAGCGGGAAGATCGACGGCACGACGATCAAGGGGAAGGTCGTCGAGGAGATGGACGACGGCCACCGTCGCGTCGAGGTGATGGAGCCGGCGAGCCTCAAGGGGCGCACGCACGTGTTCGAGCCCGCCGAGGTCGAGCCGGTGCGGAACGTCGGGCTGCGGACGAGGAACTACACGGACGCGCTCGAGTTTCTCCCGCCCGAGACGAACATGGGCCTGGTGTATCTGAAAAACACCTTGATCCTGGTGGTCCTCGGCGTCGCTGGCACCCTGCTCAGCTCGTCGATCGTCGCCTACGCGTTCTCGCGGATGCGCTTCCCGGGAAGGAACGTGCTGTTCACGATCCTGCTCAGCACGATGATGCTTCCGGGCGCGGTGACGATGCTGCCCCAGTTCCTCATCTTCCGTTCTTTGGGGTGGATCGATACGCTCTATCCGCTATGGGTGCCCGCGTTCTTCGCGTCGGCCTTCAACGTGTTCCTGCTCCGGCAGTTCTTCATGCAGATCCCGATGGAGCTGGAGGACGCTTCGAAGATCGACGGCGCCAGCTATCTGAAGACGTTCTGGTCCGTGATGCTTCCCCAGATCAAGCCGGCCCTCGCGGTCATCGCGATCTGGACGTTCATGGGCGCCTGGAACAACTTCATGGGCCCCCTCATCTACATCAACTCGCCCGAGAACATGCCGATCGCCTACGCGGTGCAGCTGTTCCAGGGAGACCGAGGCGGCGAGCCGGGTTTGATGATGGCTTTCGCGACCATGTCGATGCTGCCGGTGCTCTTGCTGTTCTTCTTCGCCCAGAAGTACTTCATCGAGGGCGTTACGCTCAGCGGCATGGGAGGAAGATAGTTTAGAGTGCGGCGCCCCGGCGCCGCACTCTACAAGGTCAGGCCGCCGTCGACCGTGATCGTCTGCCCCGTGATGTAGGCGGCATCGTCGCTGGCGAGGAAGAGAATCGCGGCGGCGACGTCGGCGGGGGTGCCGAGACGGCCTGCGGGAGCGGTCTTCACCACCGTGTCTTTCATCTCCGGCGGGAGCGCTTCGGTCATGTCGGTCTCGATGAAGCCGGGGGCGACCGCGTTGCAGGTGATGCCGCGGCTGCCGAGCTCCTTGGCGACGGACTTCGTCAGTCCGAAAAGCCCCGCCTTCGACGCGGCGTAGTTCGCCTGACCGGCTGCGCCGGTCTGGCCGATGATGCTGCTGACGTTCACGATGCGACCGGTTCGCGCCTTCATCATCGGCTTGGCGACCGCCCGGATGCACAGAAAAGCCCCCTTCAGGTTCACGTCCAGCACCCGGTCCCAGTCGTCGTCCTTCATGCGCAGGATCAGCGTGTCGCGCGTGACGCCTGCGTTGTTCACCCAAACGTGCGGCGTCCCGAGGTCTTCTTGAATCTGTGCGACGAGCTTTTCGACCGAGGACGTATCGCTCACATCGCAGGCGTAACCCTTGGAGCCTGCCCCGATTTCGCTCGCCGTCTTCTGGGCGCCGCTCTCGGTCGTGGCCACACAGGCGACCCTGGCACCCTCCTTCGCGAACGCGAGAGCGATCTCCCGCCCGATCCCCCGGCTGGCTCCGGTCACGACCACCACCTTGTCCTGAAAGCGCATGGCGAGATTATAGAGTGCGGCGGCCTGCCGCGGCATTTTCGATCGAACCTAAGAGCGGCCGCCTCACCGGTTCGGCGGCGAAAAGCGGCGGCGGGGCGCCGCACTCTAGACCAGTTCCGAGACCGTCGCCTCGAGCGACGCCAGGTCGTTCACCTTCAGCGTCCGGACCTCCTTGTTGGTCCGCTTGATCAGACCGCTCAGGACCTCGCCCGCGCCGCACTCGATGAAGGTCCCGACGCCGTCTTTAACCATACGCTCGATGCTGTCCGTCCAGCGGACCGATTTCAGAAGCTGACGCTCGAGCGTCGTCGCGTAGTCGCCGGAGTATGGGGCGGCGGTCACATTGGCGTAGACCGTCATCTTCGGCGCCGACCACTCCGCCTCGCGGAGCGCTTTGCCCATCTCCAGCGCCGGGACCTCCATCAGGGGCGAATGGAAGGCTCCGCTCACGTTCAGCGGCAGCACCCGCTTGGCGCCCAGTTCCTGGGCCTTCTTCCCCGCCGCCTCGACCGCCGGCACCTCCCCGCTGATCACCAGCTGGCCGGGGCAGTTGTCGTTCGCGATCACCACGGCGCCGTCGACCGAGTCGCAGGCCGCCTGGAGAGCGTCCCGGTCCAGCCCCAGGACTGCCGCCATCGTTCCGGGCCAGCTTTCGCCGCTCTTCGCCATGAGTTCGCCGCGGGTCTTGACCAGCTTCGCGCCCG
>DASWVS010000217.1:0-2008 GCA_036401135.1 Fimbriimonas sp. | reverse complement strand
CGCCCATGTCCTGGAGCTTGACCGCCATCTCCACGAACTTCTCGGTAGTGTGGACGGGGCTGATGGTGTAGCAGATCGTCCCTTGGGCGTGCTTGCCAGTGCGCTTCACCGCTTCGAGGGGATGCTTCAGGTTGCGGACGTCGTTCAGGGCGTCGAACGTGCGGAACACGTCCATGCCGTTCTCGGCGGCCTTCTCGACGAAACGATCGACGACGGTGTCCTCGTAGTGGCGATATCCAAGGAGGTTCTGTGCGCGCAGAAGCATCTGCGTGCGGGTGTTCGGAAGGTTCTTCTTAAACGTGCGGAGCCGCTCCCAAGGGTCTTCATTGAGGAAGCGGATACACGAGTCGAAAGTGGCGCCGCCCCAGCACTCAAGGGACCAATAGCCGGCGTTGTCGAGATTTTCGAGCACCGGCAGCATGTCTTCCATGGCCATGCGGGTCGCGATGAGGCTCTGGTGCGCGTCTCGTAGAATGACATCCGTCACTTCGATCAAACGAGCCATATATTCTTTTCCCGGGCGGCGTTCCGCCCTCGTCCTGAGGTTACCTTCTCGACCGGCGCGCCGCTGTCCCGAGTTCAGGCGACAGCCGGGGGCAAGCTTCCGCCCCGGCTCGACCGCGCGCTAGTTGATGAAGACGCCGAGGGCTCGCGCGGTTTTCACCCACACGCTGTCGTCGCTCACCAGCTTGAGCCGGGCGACCGCCTTTTCGATCGGGACAGTTCCGAGCCTGCCGCCGGTGAAGCTGACCATGACGCGGTCCTCGCCGCGGTGGTAGGCGTCGACGGCGCCGACGCCGTAGGCCTTTGCGAGGTTGCGATCGTTCGCGTTCGGCGAGCCTCCCCTCTGCATATGGCCGAGCACGGTGTTCCTCATCTCGAAGCGGCTCGGTGCGAGGCTCTCGACGACGGCCATGATCTGTTGCGAGATCCCCCCGTAGTGCTGCTCGTAACCGGCAGCGATCGCGTCGGTCACGTGCTTTCCTCCCACGGTGGCGCCTTCGGCGACGACCACGAGGGCCGAGGAGGCGTTTTGGTATTGCGTGCGGTGGTTCAGGAACTCGACGAGCCGTTCGAGCTCGAACGGGAACTCCGGCAGGAGGATGGCGTCGGCTCCGCCGGCGAGACCCGCTTCGAGGGCGATCCACCCCGCGTTGCGGCCCATGACCTCGACGAACATGACGCGGTCATGGCTGGAGGCGGTGGTATGGATGCGGTCGAGGCTGTCGACGGCGACCTGGACGGCCGTCTGGAAGCCGAAGGTCATATCAGTGGCTTCGAGGTCGTTGTCGATCGTCTTCGGAACCCCGATGATGCGCACGCCTTTGTCGGCGAGTTGGAGCGCTCCCGAGAGCGAGCCGTCGCCTCCGATGACGATCAATCCCTCGACTCCGAGCGCGGCCAGGTTTTTCTTGGCCTGAAGGAGGATGTCCTCCGGGATCGCCAACTTGTCGCCGGCGCCTTTTTTGGCACCGAACCTGCCTTTGTTCGTGGTGTGCAAAATCGTGCCGCCGAGATGGCTGATCCCGCGGACGGCATCGAAAGTCAATTCCCGATACATGGGGGGGTCGAGAATTCCTTCCCAGCCCTTTTCGAACCCAAGGAACTCATAGCCCAGTTGGGTGCCGTGCTTCACTGCCGCGGCGATCACAGCATTTAGTCCGGCGCAGTCGCCTCCACCAGTGAGGATCCCGATGCGCCCTGATTTAGATTGCATTGTCTCGTTTCGAGTATGTCATTCAAATCCTCGTCAGAGCCGACGGAACATGGGAACCACGCGGAGTAGTCAGCAATTTGAGATTCGGTGTGCGTACACATCGTATGCTCTGTTAAGGGAGAGAAGATGATGAAAATGAAACTCATGTTCGCCGCTCTAGCTTTTGCCGCCATCCTCGGTGGCTGCACGGAGCAGGCTCAAGAAAAGTACGACCAGGCCGGCGACGCGATGGGCCAGGCTGCCGACAAGGCGGGCGACGCTGCCGCCACCGACGCGGCGGTCGCGGGCGAG
>DASWVS010000216.1:0-3627 GCA_036401135.1 Fimbriimonas sp. | reverse complement strand
TTTCGGTGCTACGCTAGGAACGATGGACGCAACCTTGTTGAACAGGATGCTCGAGAACCGCGTGAAGGATCTGGCCGGAAGGAAGCCCGCGCGCAATCGGAGCGAACACGAGGAAAGGGTTCGTTCAGAGCGCGACGCGTTCCTCCGGTGCCTGGGGCTGTATCCTTTGCCGCCGCGGACCGACCTCCAGGCGACGTTGACGGGGACCCTGCAGCGCGAAGGGTATCGCATCGAGAAGATCGCGTACTTTTCACGCCCCGGAGTGCGGGTAACCGCCCACCTGTACCTTCCCGAGTCCGCCGGAAAAGCGCCGGTGGTCCTATGCCCGCACGGCCACTGGACGTACAAGAAGTCGGAGCCGGTGGTGCAAGCCCAAGGAATCGGCCTGGCGCTTCAGGGCATCGCTGCGTTCGTCATCGACTCTCCGGGATTCTCGTGGGACGACAACGAGATCAACGAAAGGCGGGCGATGGGGCCGCACGACGATCCGCTGCTTACGATGAGCCTGCCGGTCCAGGGCGTTTACGTCTGGGACGTGCTCCGAGGCATCGACTACCTGTCCACTCGGGTCGACATCGACCTGTCGAAAGTCGGGATCGCCGGCGCGAGCGGAGGGGGAACGACCACGGTGCTCGCGTTCGCGGCGGACGAACGAATCCAGTGTGCTGCTCCGATCTGCTACGCGACGAGCCTCGAGGACAACCCTCAGAACGGCTGCCTGTGCAACCACCTCCCCGGCATTGCGCTCCTCGGCGACCGGTCGGACTGGCTGGCGCTCGCATGCCCCCGGCCGGTCATGCTGATCGGAGCGCAGGACGATCCCGAGTTTCCGCCCCAGGGCCACCGGCGGACCCACGAGAAACTACGGGCGATCTACCACCACTATCGGGCAGAGGAGTCGGTCCGCCTCGAGCTCTTCGAAGGCCCGCACGACATGAACCGCCGCATGCGGGAAGCGGCGCTCGCCTTTTTCGCCGAGCACCTCCAAGGAGAGCCACGGCGCCCGTACCTAGCCGAGAAGAGGCCCCTGACGGACGGCGCGAACAACCCCTATCCCGCCAACACGATGCCGCCGGAGAGCCCAGAACTGTTGGTCCTGAACGAGTATGAGAGGAGCCGCACGACGTTCCGCGACCTGCTGCAGCAGACGCTCGCCGAGCCCTATCCCGCCCCTTTCCACGCATCCGAGAGGCTCGTGCGGTGGGGTCGGTTCGGAAGGCTTCCCGAACTCAAGCCGACGAGCAGCCTGACGATCTCCGACCAGTCTTTGGACGATGCACTCGTTCTGCCCGTGGACGACGTCGACCAGCGGCTCTGCCTCTACAGCGGTCTAAGCGTGCCTGAGTTCCTGGCGCAGGTGCTCCACCTGCTGCTGCCCGGCGGGCCCGAAGGATGGGAGTCGGTTGCCATGGGCGGCGACGTGATCACTTCGATGATCGCTTCGATGAAGACCCTCGTGTCCGCTTCGACGCCTGTCCCCCTCCTCGAAAAACTCGTCGCCCACGGCCCGGTTTCGAGCATGGTGGCGCTGCACCTGCGTGCGCTGCGTCCGACGATCGAGGTGCAGACGAGCCATGCCTATAAGAGTTGGAGCGAGATGGAATCGAGCGTCCTCGCCATGCCCCAGGCGAGGTATCTCGCCTGGCCGGAATAAAAGACGGGCACCAGCAAGGAGGTGCCCGTTGGAGTGAACCATTCCATTCGACGGACCTCATCGGCCGCGTCACAGTACTTATCGGGTCCGTTTTCCAGAACTGGAGGGGACGCCTTACTTTTTATCCCACCACGAGCGAGGCGCCGGCGTCGATGTAGACGACCTCGCCGGTGATATGGTCGGCCATGTCGCTGACAAGGAACAGCGCCAGCTTGCCGACTTGGTGGATGTTTCCCGGCTTGTCGCCTGTCAGAGGGTGGCTCCCTTCCGGATACTCCGCGGGGACTCCAAGGTCCTCCGTGTGCCGCTGCTCCGTATTTTCGTCGATGTTGGTCTCGATGGCGCCGGGACAGATGACGTTGACCCGAATCTTGTGAGGGCCCAGTTCCACGGCGAGCATCTTCGCCATCGCCACCTGCCCGGCCTTGCTCGTCGAGTAGGCGGTCGCCCCGGACCCGCTGAAGATCCGGGTCCCGTTGACGCTGGACGTCACCAGAATCGAGCCCCCTTGCTTCTTCAGGTAGGGAACGGCGTACTTGATCGTGAGGAACGTCCCACGCAGGTTGATGCCGATCGTCTGGTCGAACTCCTCGGGGGCGATCTCCTCGATGGGTGCCCAGACTCCGTTGATGCCGGCGTTGGCGAACACGATATCGAGGCGTCCGAAACGCCGCACCAGCTGCTCGACCGCCCGCTGCACCTGCTCGTGGTCGGCAACGTCCGCCGTCAGAGCTTCGAACTCGGCCCCTTCCGACCGCAGCTGATCCGACACCTCTCGGAGGTTCTCCTCCTCAAGGTCGAGCAGCCCGATCTTGGCGCCTTGAGACGCGAAAGACAGCACCGCGCCTTTACCGATCCCGCTGCCGCCGCCGGTGACGAGCGCCACTTTACCGGTGAGGTCGAGGGAAGAGGCGATGTCAGCCATTCACCACCTCGCCTCC
The DNA here is from genome assembly GCA_036401135.1 of Fimbriimonas sp. Classification (GTDB taxonomy): domain Bacteria; phylum Armatimonadota; class Fimbriimonadia; order Fimbriimonadales; family Fimbriimonadaceae; genus Fimbriimonas. The sequence continues at coordinate 1,032 of DASWVS010000216.1, read as the reverse complement.
GTTGGGATGCAGGACCTGTCCGCTGATGTAGGACGAGTCGTCGGACGCGAGGAAAACGAAGCAGGTCGCGACCTCTCTCGGTTGGCCTGCCCTTTCGAGTGCCGTGTTCGACCCGAAACTGGCGACCTTCTGCTCGTCGAACGTCGAGGGGATCAGCGGCGTCCAGATCGGACCCGGCGCCACCGCGTTGACGCGGATCTTCTTCTCGGCGAGCGCCTGCGACAAGGACCGGGTGAAGGCGACGATCGCGCCCTTCGTCGACGAATAGTCCAGAAGTTGCGGCGAACCCTTATAGGCGGTGACGGAGGTGGTGTTGATGATCGTCGACCGCTCCTTCAGGTGCGGCATCGCCGCCTTGACGAAGTAGAAGAACGAGAAGATGTTGGTCCGGAACGTTCGCTCCAGCTGATCGGCGGTGATCTTCTCGATCGATTCCTGCGGATGCTGCTCGGCCGCGTTGTTGACGAGGATGTCCAGGCCGCCCAGTTCGGCGACCGTCTGAGAAACCGCCTGCCGGCAGAACGCTTCGTCGCCGATATCGCCAGGGAGCAAGAGGCACTTTCGCCCGTGCTCCTCGACCATCCGCTTCGTGTCCTCCGCGTCCTGGTGCTCGTCTTTGTAGACGATCGCGACGTCGGCCCCTTCCATTGCGAAGAGGACCGCGACCGATCGCCCGATCCCGGAGTCTCCGCCCGTCACCAAAGCCCGTCTCCCGGTGAGTTTGCCGGCGGCCTTGTAATAAGAGGGAACGGTCTGAGGCTGGGGATTCATCTCCTCCTGGATCCCCGGTCGTTGATCCTGTGTCTGTGGTGGGAACTGTTGCGACATTTGCTCTCCTGATCTGTCCTTGTCGGGGACGGCATCGGAAGCGAGCAGGTTCCGATCCTATTCGGCGAGGGGGCGTAGGGCTTTCTCGACGGCCTCTCGGCTCACCCTTCCCGCGAGCGTGAAGGAGGCGGCCCCGCTTCCAGCCCACTGTCCGACGCGAGCGCCGAGGATGTTCCAACCCTGGTCGGCGAGGAGGCGCGAGAA
>DASWVS010000215.1:0-3458 GCA_036401135.1 Fimbriimonas sp. | reverse complement strand
GGGGTTGACGGTCATCACCAGCACCATATCGACGTCGGCGATCATGTCGAGGGCCATCTCGACCGGCGTCGCAGGATTGAGAACGATTCCCGGCGATACCCCCATGTCACGGAGCATCTGCACGAGGCGGTGGGCGTGTTGCGTCGCCTCGACGTGGAAGAGGATCCGCTGGCAGCCCGCGGCGGCGAATGCCTCGAAGTGCCGCTCGGGGGTCAAGGTCATCAAGTGGGCTTCGAACAGGCCGCCGACACGCGGGCGCAGGGCTCTCACATAGTCGGCGCCGAAGCTGATGGGAGGGACGAACTGTCCGTCCATGACGTCCAGGTGGAGGATCTCCGCCCCCATCTCCGAGAGTTCACCGACCCGAGGAAGAACGTCGGGGAGGTCGAAGGAAAGAATCGAGGGGGCAATGAGGCAGGGCTTTGTCTGTCCGTGCAGGTTCATGGCCCGATGCTCCTCCTCTCCCATGGCGCCTAACGACGTTGGGCGGCCGTCGCCCGCTCCTCGATCGTCGTAACCTCCTCGTCGTCGTAGTAGATGACAAACTTCACTTCGGGAGCGCTGCTCTGGGTTTCCTGCTCGATCTCCTCGCCTGCCGAGTGCTGGCTGTTGTAGATCGTTCGCCCTTCGGGGGATTCCGGATCGACGATATCGATTCGTACCATGACCGGCTCGGGGACGTCCGAGACGACCATCCGCACCGTGTACTGGTAGATCACGTTCGAATCGCTCGGCTGCTGGCCGGAGCCTCCGGCCCCTCCCGAACTGACGTAGAGGCGGACGCGGGATGTCCGCTCGATCCGCTGTCGCGGCGCGGGGATCTGGCGGGCGATCTGCCCCTCCGGAACGGTGCCCGAAGCGACATTCTGGATGGGCAGCTCGATCTCGAGATCCAGCCCCGAAAGGATGCTCCGCGCCTTGTCCAGGGTCATGTTGCGGACATCCGGCATCAACACCGATCGGCTCCCGCTGCTCACGGTGGCGTGGATGAAGCCGCCCTCGCGGACCTTCTGGCCCTGCTCGGGAGAAGTCTCGATGATCCTGTCCATCGGGACGGACTCGCTGCTGATCCGTTGGCTGACTCTGAGTTGCAGGTTGCTGTCCTCGAGAACCTCGGTCGCTTCCTGGACGCTGAGCCCTTTCAGCTTCGGGACGTCGAGCAGCTTGGGGCTCTTCATATTGAAGATGACCCAGACCCCCACGAGGCTCAGAACAATCGCCCCCAAGGCTGTGATCATCACGAGCATCCAGACCGGAACATCGCGCTCGCGGCGCGCCCGCTTGGGCAGATCCTCGGCTTCGCGCTCCGTTCTCACCGCCGACATACGCGGCGTCACCGGCTTGGGTTCCTGGGGTTTGGGAGAGGCTTTGCCTTCGCCTCGCAACGGCCAGGAGAGGGACTTGCCGAAACGAAGCGCATCCTGCACGAGACGAAGGTCGACCAGCATTTCCGCCGCGGAGGCATAGCGGCGCGCCGGGTCCTTGTCCATCGCCATCTTCACGATCTCGTCCAGCACTTCCGGAACCGAAGGATTGATCGACCGGACGTTCGGCGTCGGCTGGCTGCCGTGCTTCATTGCCGTGGCAAGCGCGGTATCCGCGTAGTAGGGCTGGCGGCCGGAGAGCAGCTCGTAGAGGATGATGCCGACCGCGTAGATGTCGGACGAGATCGACGACGGTCCCCCGGAACTCACCTCCGGGGCGAGGTACGGCGCCAGCGACGGCAGAATCAGAGAGGCCGCCGTGGGGCTGGTCGCGTAGGCGTCCGACAGGCCGCCCATCTGCAGACGCGCCTGGCCGTCGCCGAGGACGGAGATATGGCCAGGATAAAGGTCGCCGTGGACGATCCCGCTTTTATGGAAGGCATCCAGCGCCTGGAGCACGCTGATCACCATCCCCACCGAGACCGGGATCGAGAACGGGGCAAGCTTCCGAATCCGATCCGCCAAACTCGGCCCGCGCGTCAACTCGCTGACGATGAAGACGCTTCCTTCGTGGTCCTCGACGTCGGCCATCGTCTCGATATTGGGATGATGGATGGCGGAGACCCTCTTCACGGACCGGCGCAGCACCTCGATGAAAACCGGCTCTCGGCTGAAAGGCGGCTTGACGATCCGGATACAGACTTCGCGTCCCAGCGTCCGATCGCGGGCCGAATAGGTCGTGTAGAGCGGCCCGTCGGCGAGGGCTCCGGTGAGTTCATACCGCACGCGCAGCACGGAGCCGATCACCGCGGTTCCGTCTCCGTTTCATGCACGAAAGCCAGAACGGCCGCGGCAACGAGCAGGACCAGCGAGAAAAGCCGGATCTGAGGGATGTCGACAAGCTTCGCGTACTCCATCGCCCGTCCCGTGAGCGCGAAGTATTGGCTGGCGGCATAGCCTGCCGCAAGGTATAGGAGGACGGCTATCGTAAGGGCTTCTCTCAACAACCTCATAAATCGTCCAGTAAGGGGAGCACCGCCTCCTCCGCGACATCCGTGTAGAGTTTACAACTTCCGATCGAAGTGAGGAGGCTAAAGGGCAGGCCGCCGTCGGTTGCCTTCTTGTCCTTCCGCATCGCGCGCAGCAGCATCTCCTTGTCGAGACGACGCTCGAGGCGCGTCTGCAGCCCTTGGTTCTCCAGGCAAGCGACCACTTCCGAGGCGGTGCCTTTGGGCGTCACGCCGATCGCTTCGCCCAGTTCGGCTTCGACCCTCATGCCGACGGCGATCGCCTCGCCGTGGAGGAGGGTGCCATATCCCGCCGCCTGCTCGATAGCGTGGCCGACGGTGTGGCCGAAGTTCAGGATCGCCCTCAAACCTTTGGTTTCGTACTCGTCCTCCGCGACCACGTTCGCCTTGTGGCGGATGCAGGCCTCGACAATCGGCTGCATCTCCTCGAGCGTCAAGGCGGCCCGCGACAACACGGAAGCGAGATTCGGATCCATGATCAGCCCGTATTTCACAACCTCCGCCATTCCAGAGCGGAACTCGCGCTCGGTCAGCGTCTTGAGGGCGTCGGTCGGCACGTAGACGAACTCCGGAGGTGCGAACGCGCCGACGAGGTTCTTGCCCTGCGGCAGGTCGACGCCCACTTTGCCGCCCACAGAGGAATCCACCTGGGCGAGAAGGGTGGTGGGAACCTGAACGAAGCGCACACCCCGCATATAGCTTGCGGCGACGAAGCCGGCGAGATCGCCGACGACTCCACCCCCCAAGGCGACGACGGTGGACTTTCGGTTCGCGCCGGCTTCCGCCAGCCACCCAACCACCTGCCCAAAGGTGTCGAGCCCTTTCGAGGACTCCCCAGGCTCGATCGCGAAGCGCGGGAACCCTTCGAAGCGATCCCCGTAGAGGCGCTCCACGTTCTTGTCGGTGACGATGTACGACCGTTCCGGAAGCTGCTCGGCGATTTGGTCGATGCGGAGGAAATCGACGGGATAGGAGCCGACGCTGTGGAGAACGATCAGCAACCTCG
>DASWVS010000214.1:0-2267 GCA_036401135.1 Fimbriimonas sp. | reverse complement strand
CATCGTGATGTCGTAGCAGCCCGGAACCTGCCGGATCGAATCATGTCGCTCGGCGGTCGACGCGTCGAGGCTCAGGGCGATGCTGTCGACGCCGATCTCTTTGAGCCAGAAGATCTTCTCGCGGGTCAGGTCGGGCGAGGCGGCGGGGGTTACGGAAACCTTGATCCCGAGGGAGAGGGCGTGCGCAATCAGTTCGGGAAGGTCCTGCCGGCGCAGGGGGTCGCCGCCCGTCAGAACGAGGTGCGGCACCGGGGAGCCGAAGGAGGCGATACTGTCGAGAAGCTGAATCCCTTCTTTGTGCGTGAGCTCCATCGGGTGGGCGGTGGGCATGGCCGAGGCGCGGCAGTGCCGACAGGCGAGCGGACAGGCCCGGGTCGTCTCCCAATAAACGAGCATGGGGTTGAGAGCGAAGTCGATGGAGGCAGGTCGGTTCATCTAAAGGTCCTCAGATGAATGATCTCCCCGTTTCGGCGGGAACGCTATGACAGATATCATGTCGCGAGGAAAAGTCGGGTGCCATGATCTCTTCGGAGGGTTCCAGGGCACCAATCGACGGCTTCGAGTGTAAGGAACCCGTAGGAAATGGCAAAAATCGTCATCGTCGGTGGAGGGATCTCCGGACTTGCCGCAGCCTATACGCTCGGGAAGGACGGCAGACACGAGGTCGTGCTTCTGGAGGCGTCCGACCGGCTCGGGGGCAAGGTCGCAACGGATCGGGTCGACGACTTCCTCATCGAACGCGGCCCGGACTCGATCTTCTCGATGAAGCCTGCGGCCGTGGATCTGATCACCGAACTCGGCATGGAGGACGAACTGATGGGGCCGAAGGGCAGCGAGTTCTCGATCCTCGTCGGAGGGCGCCTCCACCACGTCCCGCGCGCCTTGGCGACGATGATGCCCGGCGCCGCGGGGGTGCTCGAGAAGGTCGGCTTCCTCAGCGCGGCGGCAAAGAGGCGGGTCCTGAGTGAAAAGGAGGCACCGAAGGGGAGCGGCAACGACGAGTCGATCGCGTCCTTCTTCCGACGTCGGTTCGGGAAGAAGTTCTCCTCCCTCGTCGCCGAGCCGCTTCTGGCCGGCATCCATGCCGGCGACCCCGAGAAACTGAGCATGAAGGCGCTCTACCCGACGTACCTCGGCCTGGAACAGAAGAACGGCAGCCTTACCGGCGCCGCCCCGCCTCCGCCCCCCGCCTCTGGAGCGCGAAAGCCCGCCTTCCTCGCCTTGCGAGGGGGGATGGGGACCCTGGTCGACCGGCTTGAGAGCCGCCTCGAAAACGTCCAGGTCCACAAAGGCGCGAGGGTCGAATCGATCGAGAGGAACGGCTCGGGCCTCCAGGTCAAGGGGAGCGTCGAGCTCAAGGCCGACCATGTCATCCTCGGCGTCCCGGCCTACGTCGCCTCCAAGCTCCTGGAGCGGTCCGCGCCCGAGACGGCGAACACGTTGAGCCGCATCCGTTACGTGTCGACCGCCATCGTCACGCTGGCGTATCCGAAGGCCGCCTTTCCCAAGGGGCTCGAAGGGAACGGGTTCCTCGTTCCCTACGAGGAACCCTGCGACATCACGGGCTGCACCTGGACCTCCCAGAAGTGGGAGGATCGCGCGCCGGACGACGTCCATCTGCTCCGCATCTTCATGGGCCTCGACGGCCGCCTGAACGTGGACGAGCATACCGATGCGGAGCTGGTCGAGAAGGCGAAAGCGGCGATCGCCTCGATCATGAGCCCGGTCCTGCCGCCGAGCTTCGAGCGGATCGATCGATGGACCCGCGCGATGCCCCAATACGAACTCGGCCACTTGAACCTGCTCGAGAAAGCCGAAGAGGGTCTGAGAGGAATGCCGATCCGATTCGTAGGATCTTCCTATCGGGGCAACGGCATTCCGGACTGCGTCCGGCAGGGCAGGGAAGCCGCGAACGCACTGCTTGAAACCTAATGAGCGAATCCAGGAAAGGCCTCCTCGTCATGCATTACGGCACGCCGGCCAGCCTCGACGACGTGCTGCCGTACTACACCCACATCCGCCGCGGGCGGGCGCCGTCCGACGAGCAGTTGGAGGAGCTTGTGGGGCGATACAAGGAAATCGGCGGGCCTTCGCCGCTGCGTGGGATCTCGGAGCGCCAGGCGGAGGCGGTCCGGGAAGGCCTCGCTCGCCGCGGGATCGACACGCGCCTGTATATCGGGCAGAAGCACGCGCCCCCGTTTATCGCCGACGCAGTGAAACAGATGGCGTCTGACGGGATCGAGGAGGCGGTCGGGCTGGTCCTTGCG
>DASWVS010000213.1:0-2356 GCA_036401135.1 Fimbriimonas sp. | reverse complement strand
GACCACACCTCGAGGATCGAAACCTACTGTTTCGCCGGACCGCCCGGCGTCGTCGGTTTGAACGGGGGCGCGGCCCACTTCTTCCAGCCCGGGGACCGGCTGGTGATCGCGGCGTTCGACCTGACGGACGAGCCGATCGTGCCGAAGATCGCGCTGCTCGGGGAGAACAACGAGATCGTGCGCGACATGACGCCGTTCAGCGTCCTAGGATAGTCGTCGGGCACCTGCTAACCTATCGATATGAACCTGGGCGAACTCCTGGAAGCCAGCGGCGCGATCCTGCGCGGGCACTTCATCCTTACCTCCGGACGGCATAGCGACGTTTATTTCGAGAAATTCAGGATCCTGGAGCAGCCCCACGTCCTGAGCGCGCTGTGCACCCAGATCGCCTCGTACTACCAGTTGCACGAGAGCATCGACCTCGTCGCGGGCCCGACGACGGGAGGGATCATCATCGCGTTCGAGGTGGCACGGCAGATGGGCGTTCCCGCGATCTACGTGGAGACCGAGAACGGGGTCAAGACGCTGCGCCGGAACGCTTCGGTGCCGCCGGATGCGAGGGTCCTCATCGTGGACGACGTGCTGACGACGGGGACCAGCCTCATCGAGTCGCGGCAGGCGATCGAGCGGGCGGGAGGCATGGTGGCTGCCTATGGCGTCCTCATCAACCGGGCGGCGGCCGACCTGGACCTCGGACTGCCGCTCTTCAGCGCCCACAAGGTCCAGGCCCAGTCTTTCGCCCCTGACGACGTTCCGGAATGGCTCGCTCGGATCCCGGCGGTGAAACCGGGGACCCGGGCTAACCTCCCTGCTTGAAGATCTGGCGTCCCGCCAAGCGGTTCGCGCCCACCTGGGGACCTGTCGGCGCGGGCTGGGCCGGCTGCCCGGCGCCGCCCGGAGTCTCCGCGGGCTTGTCCTTGGCGTCGTCGATCTCCATGATCCTCTCGAACTCGTTCGGGTCCTTGGCGCGGCTCTTCGCTTCCTCCTTGGTCACGAGGTTCTTGTTCACCAGAGCTGCAAGCGACTGGTCCAGCGTCTGCATCTTGGCCCGGGATCCGGTCTGGATCAGCGAACTGATCTGATAGGTCTTGTTCTCGCGAATGAGGTTTCGAACCGCCGACGTCGCCACGAGCACTTCGAAGGCAGCGCTCCTACCGCGGGCATCCGACCTTTTGACCAGCGTCTGGGAGATGACGCCGAGCAGGTTCACCGAGAGCTGCATCCGGACCTGCTGCTGCTGGAACATCGGGAAGACGTCGACGATACGGTCGACGGTCTGCACGGCGTCCACCGTGTGCAGGGTCGCGAAGACGAGGTGGCCGGTTTCCGCGGCGGTGATGGCAAGGTGGATGGTTTCCAGGTCGCGCATCTCGCCGACGAGGATGACGTCCGGGTCCTGGCGCAGCACGTACTTGAGCGCGTTGGCGAAGGAGTGGGTGTCGGTTTCGAGTTCGCGCTGGTTGATGAGCGCCACATGGTCGTCGTGGACGAACTCGATCGGGTCTTCGACGGTGACGATGTGCACGGGCTGGGTGCGGTTGATCCGGTCGATCATCGCCGCCAGCGTGGTGGACTTCCCGGAGCCGGCGGGTCCGGTCACGAGCACGAGGCCGCGCGGCTTCTGGATGAAGTCGAAGCAAGCCTCCGGGAGGAAGAGATCCTCCATCGTCTGGATCTCGTACGGGATCACGCGAAAGGCGGCCTGAACGTTGTTGCGCTGCTGGTAGGCGTTGCCGCGGAAGCGGGAAAGCCCTTTCACCTCGAGGGCGAAGTCGAGTTCGAGCCCCTTCTCGAACCGCTCGATCTGGTCCGGCCTCAGGATGCTGTAGAGGGCAGTTTTGAACTGTTCGTTGTCGAACCCTTCCGCCTCGGCGTCGAGCAGGTCTCCGTGCAAACGAATGTAGACGTGACCGGTGTCGGTTTTAAAGTGGACGTCGGATCCACCCATCTCGACGCACCGGCGCAGAAAAGGCTCAATGGCCAGCATTGGCAACCTCCAAAATCCCCATATGGCTCGCCCGGCGTTGGAAGTCGGAAAGGTTCGACGTCTTGGCGGCGGCGTGTTCGTAATCGATCTTGTTTTCCTTGAGCAGGTTGAGGAGGCATCCGTCGAGCGTCTGCATCCCCATGTCGGCGCCGGTTTGGATGTCGAGATACACCTGGTGGGTCTTCCCTTCCCGGATGAGGGTCCTGACCGAGGGGGTCGCCAGAAGGACCTCGAAAGCGGCGACACGGCTCATGTTGTCCTTCGTCGGGAGCAGGGTCTGAGAGATGACCGCCTGGAGGGTGACGCTGAGCTGGGTTCGTATCTGGGCCTGCTGTTCGGGCGCGAACACGTCGATGATGCGGTCGATGG
>DASWVS010000212.1:0-3480 GCA_036401135.1 Fimbriimonas sp. | reverse complement strand
GAGGTCGTCTCCGGCGAAGACGGGGAAGTCCTGTTGCGAGCCCTCGAGCAGCATCTCCGCCGCGCGTTGAAGGGTTGCGCCGTGGTCGATCCCTCGGAACCGGATCTGCATGGCGTCTCTCACGCGATGTCCCTCCATCATCGCTCGAGTCACCGTGACCGCGACCTCCTGGCCCGCTCCCAGGAACACGAAAAAGGCGATCAGCATCCAGATGACATTCGTTTGGAACAGCCCGTAGAACCCGATCCCGATGGCGAGGGCCTGCCCGATCGCGCCGGCAATCTGGGTCGCTTTCGCCTCGTGCATGTTCAGCGCGAGCACCGCTCTCAACACGCGCCCGCCGTCCATCGGGAAGGCGGGGATCATATTGAAGAGGGCGAGCATCACGTTCGCGATGAAGAGTCCTTCGAGAAAGCCGACGTCGTTCGTCAGCAGGCTCAACCTTGGAACCGCCCCGTTCTGGGCGATCAGGATGATCCCGGTCGCCAGAGCGATGACGACGTTGACCGCCGGACCTGCGAGCGTGATCCATAGCTCCTGGATGGGCGTGGTCCTTTTCTCGAGCATCGCCACTCCTCCGATCGGATAGAGGGTGATGTCTCGCGTGGGGACGCCGTACCGCTTCGCCGTCAGCGCGTGCCCCAGTTCGTGCAGGAGGACGCAGAAGAAGATCGCAAGGACGAACACCGGCCACATCAGGTCGCCTTGGCTTCGACCGACGAAGGCGATCCAGGTCAGGAAAAGGAGGAACGTGAAGTGCACGCGGATCGGGATGCCCGCGATCGTCGCGATCCTGAAGGCCCAGCCGGAACTCGTCCTCGGCTGCTCGCGTTCCGGCGTCGTTTGGGTGCTCATCGTCGTCGCATTAGACGGTTGCTTCCACCGCAGGTTCGGTGGTCAGAACCGCTCCTCCGTCAACAGGCGGAACCGGTTCTCGCGTTCGCCGCTGCGCTCGAGCAGAACCGCCTCGTCGCTCGTCTGTTGGGAACGCTCCTCTCCCGCGTCGGCGCCCGTTTCCACCGCCTGGCTCCAGATCTTTCTCAGCGCTTCCAGCGCTTTGGCGGGTTTGGTGGCGGCGTCGATCTCGGCCAAGCCTGCCCGCAGCGCTTCCGCGGACTCGATCGTCCCGGAAACGACGGCGAACTGGCGGCCGATCGCATAGTCGCCGTCGTAATCAAGGGTGTAGTAAACGTCGTCCTCGGGACGCTCGTTGACCTCCGCAAAAAGAGACCGGGCGACGAGCGGCGCAGTCGAAAAATCGTTGAACGCCTTCTTGATCGGACCGCTCAGAGCCGTGACCACCCTTTGGACGGTGACATCCTGCTCGCTTCGGTTGAATCCCTCGCTGTGGGCGAACTCCAGCGCCGCCGTCCGCATCGCCTCGATGTCCGACTGCTGGCCGATCGCGCCGAAGATCAAACGGTCGTAGATCTCGTAGATCTTTCGAGCCGTTCGGCGGTAGGTGAATACGAGTATGCCCTCGTCCAGCGAGACGGCGAGAACGGGAGCGCCTTGCGACAGCTTGCCTTCGATATAGCTCGCCCGGTTGCCGATCCCTTCCTGCCAGTCGTAAGGCGTGAACATACGGGAATCATACCGGGCGGATCGAGCCCCGGCGGAAGGCTCGCGAGGCCCACTCCTTCTAGCGCGCCTTTCCTGCGGGCTTGAAGGGCGTTTCCTTCAGGAGCCACGTCTCGAGCAACGCCCCGACCTTGAGCAGCGAGTCCGGCGAACACTTGTCCGGCGTGTCCTCGAGCGTGTGCCAGGGCTCATAGGTGAAGTCGATCAGGTCGATCGTCGGCATCCCCACTTCGTTGAGCGGCATATGGTCGTCCACGATCGTCTCGCCTGGAACCGCCGGGAACGTCTTCGAGAGCCCCACCGCTTTCGCGTGGGCATAGAGAGCGTCCATCAGCTTCGGCGCATAGCGGTAGCTGTTCCTTTCCATCGGGACGCGGAGGTCCTTGTCCCCGATCATGTCCAAAAGGATGCCGTAATCCGGCTTGGGGTCCGGCGGGTTCTTGGCGAAGTGGGCGGCTCCCAGCAGCATCTCGTTGATGAACGGCCCCAAGTCCTCTCCGTCCGTCAGGACGTACTGGATCCCTACCTTGGGGTTCTGTTCTTTAAGGCTTCGCATCAACTCGAGCAGGACCGCGACGCCGCTGGCGCCGTCGTTGGCGCCGGGAACCGGTTGAGCCCGCTTCTCCTCGTCGAACTCCTGGTCGGCGGTGGGGCGGCTGTCCCAGTGGGCGTAAAGGGTGACCCTCGTCGTGGCGTTCTGCCAGTTCTGCTCGCCGATGATGTTCCACATCGTGTACTGGCGGTTGTCCTGCGACCAGGTGTGTTTGAACTCTTGCAGGCGGGCGTTGTCGGTGTGCTTCTTGAACTCCGCCAGGAGGTAATCCCGACAGTTCGAATGGGCCGTCGTGCCGGGGACCCTTGGGCCGAACGCGACCTGCCGCGTCAAATGGTCCCAGGCTCGGGTTTTATCGAACTTGACGGCCGGGATCTTGTCCTCGACCGGGGGTGCAGACGAGCCGCCGCCGGCGCAGCCCATCGTGGGCACCAGGGCTAGCCCTGCGCAACCCAGCGCGGCGAGCTTTGGGAGACCGATTTTCCGCGCAGAACGGACTCGACGGTGACTCCGGCCGGAGTCCGAGCTTGATCGATGTTCGACTTGTCCCATATCTTGAAATACCCGAGGCCTCCTCGGCCCAGCGACGAGGGCATCGCCACCGAGTAGGTCTTCCCATCTTGAAGTTCGGATCCGCCTGCCGTTACGCTCACGACACGCTGGTTCGGCAAACCGCTCTTGTTATACGTCACTTCGAACCCGGAGATCTGGAGGAAGCTCGTGTTGGGTTGAGGATAGAGCGACAGCGAGCGCTCGAAGGCTTTACGGATCTGCGCGCCGGTAAGGTTCAGGACGACGACTTCGTCGGTCGGGTACTGCAAGATCGATTCGAGCCGGTCCGCCTGGAAGTTCTGTTTGACCAGGCCTGCGGCCAGGAACGCGCCGTCGCTGTTGACATGGCTCCGAAGAGCATCCGCCGCCGCTTGGGACGCGATATGGGCGCCAAGTTCCGGGCTCTCGGCCGCGAAGGCGTTGAGCGTGAAGAGACACAAGCCCAGAATCGAAGCGTTTCGGATATGGATCATAGGTGCGGGGCAACCCCCTACCTATATTGACTCCCAGGAAGACGGCGAGTTGCGCCACTTGGCAGAACTTGCGGCAGAATCTGGGGTCTCGGTCAAGTCGGCTCGGCTAGGCGGTCGGGCCAGGGGAGAGGGTGAACAGCGCGCTGGCGCCTTGGTCCACCGAACCGATGAGCGCGATCTGGCCCCCGTGACGGGTGACCACCCTCTGGCACGTCGCCAACCCGATGCCGTTGCCTGGAAAGTCCTCGAGCGTGTGCAGCCGCTCGAACGGCTGGAAGAGCTTGTTCGCGTATCGCATGTCGAAGCCGGCGCCGTTGTCGC
>DASWVS010000211.1:0-8657 GCA_036401135.1 Fimbriimonas sp. | reverse complement strand
AGGTTGGAGGCCAGGCCGTTGACGCTGTCGGTCAGGTCCTTCCAGGTGCCGGAGACCCCGGGCACCTTCGCCTGCCCGCCCAGCTTCCCTTCGGTTCCCACTTCGTAGGCCACGCGAGTGACCTCCGCCGCGAACGAGTTGAGCTGGTCGACCATCCGGTTGATGGTGCTCGCAAGCTGCGCGACCTCTCCCCGCGCCTCGACCGTGATCGTCTGGGTAAGGTCGCCGTTGGCGACGGCGGTGGTCACGAGGGCGATGTTTCGCACCTGGTCCGTCAGGTTGCCGGCAAGAAGGTTCACGTTGTCGGTCAGGTCCTTCCAGGTGCCGGAGACGCCGGGCACCTTCGCCTGGCCGCCCAGCTTGCCTTCCGTGCCCACTTCGCGCGCCACGCGGGTCACCTCGTCGGCAAAAGCGCTGAGCTGGTCGACCATCCGGTTGATGACGTCCTTGATCTGGAGGATCTCGCCCTTGACGTCGACCGTGATCTTCTGCGTCAGGTCGCCGTTCGCGATCGCCGTGGCCACGTTCGAGACGTCGCGAAGCTGTACCGTCAGGTTGCCCGCCAGAAGGTTCACGTTGTCGGTGAGCTCCTTCCACGTCCCGGCGACGTTCGGCACGTTCGCCTGGCCGCCCAGCTTGCCTTCCGTGCCCACCTCTCGGGCGACGCGGGTGACTTCGTCCGCGAACGAGTTCAGCTGGTCGACCATCGTGTTGATCGTGTCGGCGAGGTCCGCGACTTCGCCCCGGGCCTCGACCACGAACTTCTGGTTCAGGTCGCCGTTCGCGACGGCGGTGACGACGCGCACGATGCCTCGCACCTGCGTCGTAAGGTTCGTCGCCATGAAGTTGACGTTGTCGGTGAGGTCCTTCCACGTGCCGCTCACTCCGGGGACGACCGCCTGGCCGCCCAGAATGCCCTCGGTGCCGACTTCCTTCGCGACGCGCGTGACCTCGTCCGCGAACGAGTTCAGCTGGTCGACCATCGTGTTGATCGTGTCCTTGAGCCTCAGAACCTCGCCGCGCGCCTCGACCGTGATCTTCCGGCTCAGGTCGCCGTTGGCGACGGCGGTGGTCACGAGGGCGATGTTGCGCACCTGGTCGGTCAGGTTCGAAGCCAGGCCGTTGACGTTGTCGGTCAGGTCCTTCCAGGTGCCGGAGACGCCGGGCACCACCGCCTGGCCGCCCAGCTTCCCTTCCGTGCCCACCTCGCGCGCCACGCGGGTCACCTCGTCCGCAAAGGCTCCCAACTGATCGACCATCGTATTCACCGTCTGGCCGATTCGGAGGAACTCGCCCTTCACGGGCGTGCCCTCGATCTCGAGCGCCATCTTCTGGGTCAGGTCGCCCTGGGCGACCGCGGTGATGACGCGCGCGACCTCGGTCGTCGGCCGGGCGAGGTCCTCGATCAACTGGTTGATCCCGTCCACCTTGACCTGCCAGGTTCCCTGAGCCCCGGGGATGCTCGCGCGTTCGGTCATCCGACCTTCACGCCCGACGAGCCGGCCGACACGCACAACCTCGGCGGCGGACGCTTCGTTCAGGTGGACGAGCTTGTTGAACTCGGCATAGATCTGGCTGAGCGTGCCGTTCTTGAACTTCGGCAGCCGGACGGTGAAATCGCCCGAGCTCACCGCTTGGAGCGCTTCGAGCAGAGGCCGAAGCTGCTCCTCGGTATAGGTCTCCGAGGCGGGGGCAGGGGTGCGTGCAGCAGAGGAGGTGGTGGGTTTCTTCATGGCAACGAAAGCAGAGGCGACAATGCCATCAGACATTATTGCGCAGGAGGCCGCAAAAATGTAGATCCCGCTTCAAGCACGGCGCGGGGCTCAGGGCTCCGCATGGAGCAACGCGCCGAGAAAGAGATCGAGGTCTTCGCGCCGGGTGCGGTGGTTCACGAGGCATACGCGCATCGCGTTCCTACCCTTCAAATCGACGGTGCTCGCGACCGCGATCCCCTGTTCCTGGATCGCCACGGAGGCCTCCTCGTTCCGGCGCCGGTGCTCCGCCTCCGTCATTTCGCGGCTGAAGCGGAAGCAGACGATGTTGAGCGGGACGGGCGCCATCAGCGTCAGCCGAGGCTCGGCCTCGATGCGCGCCGCCAGATACCGCGCCTGCTCGACGTTCTGCTCGATGGACCGCGCACAGCCTTCCGTCCCATACGTTTTCAGAGTCGCCCACACCTTGAGCGCGCGGAACGACCGCGAGAGGTCGGGGCCCAGCTCGTAGAAGCGCGCATTGCCTGCCGCCGACCCGCGATGGGTCACCGCCAGATAGGAAGCCTCGGTCAAGAAGGCACGCCGATGCGCCTCGGCGTCCCTGACGATCGCGCAGCCGCAGTCGTAGGGGACGTGCATCCACTTGTGAAGGTCGAACCCCAGCGAATCGGCCCGATCCATGCCTTTCAGCATCGGCTTGAGCTGGGGGCTCATGCACGCGAGCGCGCCAAAGGCGCCATCGACGTGGAACCAGACCCGCTCGCGGGCGCAGAGGTCGGCGAGGGCGTCGAGGCCGTCGGTCGAGCCGGTGGCGACGGTGCCGGCCGTCCCGACGACCGCGAACGGCACCCGGCCCTCATGGCGGTCCAGGGCGATCGCCGCCTCGAGCCGATCCGGGTCCATTCGGTACTCGTCGTCGGTGGGGATCCGACGAAGGTTGTCGACGCCCAGACCGAGCAGGGCCATGGCGCGCTCGATCGAGATATGCGCCTCGTCGGAGCAATAGGCGACGAGATGCGAGCCGCCGACCCCTTCGCGGTTGGCGTTCGCGAGCGCCTGGTTCCGAGCCACCGTCAGCCCGATCAGGTTCGCGGTGGAAGCGCCGAGGGTCATCAGGCCGCTGGCTGAGGCCGGAAAGCCGAGGATCTCCTTCAGCCATTCGACGACCTCGGTCTCGGTTCGGGTCGCGGAGCTGTCCTGCCCGGCGGCGTTGCTGTTCATCGCCGAAGCCATGAAGTCGGCGAGGACGCCGACCGGGGTCCCGGTGCCGGCCACGCGGGTCCAAAAACGGGGGTGGATGTTGCCGAGCCGGTAAGGGAGCATCCGCTGCACGATCTCGCGGTAGACCTCCTCCTCCGGCAGCCCTTGACGTGGCACCGGTGCCGGCACGGAGGGCGGCATAGGGGACCAGGCGGGGGTCTCCCGGACGCCGGAGAGGAAGTCCACGACGTCGTCGGCGGCCCGGTGGAGGAGCCTGCGGAAAGCCTCCCAGTCCTTCGGATCGAGGCTCGTCTCGTCCATGGCTCCGATTATGGTGGGAGCGATCAGGCGAACCGGTCGTGAGCGATCTCGCGGGCTCGCTTCTCCCGCTCGATGATGCAGAGGGCGTCGTTCGCCGCCGACTGCTCGGCTTCCTTCTTGGACCGCCCCTCGCCCTCGCCCATGACGACGTCGTCGAGCAGGACCTGCACGATGAACCGCCGCTCGTGGGCGACGCCCGTTTCGCCGACGATCCGGTACTGGGGCGTCTTGCGCCAGTACGACTGGGCCACTTCCTGGAGCTTCGACTTGAAGTCCCCGGGGCTGACGTCCCCTCCGCTGATCCGCATCAGGTACTCGTGGAGCTGCTCGAGCACGAACCATCGCGCCACCTCGAGGCCCGATTCCAGGTACACGCCGCCGATCACCGCCTCCAGCACGTCGGCGAGGATGGAAGCCCGCTGCCTTCCTCCCGTCGCCTCCTCGCTGGGGCTCAGCACGAGGAACCGGCCCAACCCGAGCCGGTCGGCGACCTCGGCCAGAGGGGCCTCCTGCACGACGCTCGACTTCGCCTTGGAGAGCATCCCCTGATCCCAGTCCGGGTGGTGCTCGTACAGGTACTGGGCGATGACGAGGCCGAGAACGGAGTCGCCGAAGAACTCGAGGCGCTCGTAGCTGTCGGCAACCGGATCCTGCGCCGCGGACCGGTGGCACATGGCCAACGCGAAGAGCTTTTCGTTCTTGAGAGGGATCGCCTTGGGGATCATTTATTTGCGGCGTGCGAGCGCTTCGGCGATGCGTTCCACGCCCTTCTCGATGTCGGCGCGGCTTGCGGCATAGCTCAGCCGCAGGTGTCCCTCCCCCTCGAACACCGATCCCGGCACCGTCGCGACGCGCGCTTCTTCGAGAAGATATGCGGCGAGGCCGGCGTCCGTATCGCCCTTAAGGTAGGCGGAGAAGTTCGGGAACACGTAGAACGCTCCCTTCGGCTCGGGCACGACGAGGTCCGGGATTCCCGCGAGCAGCCGAAGGATCAAGTTTCGCCGGGCTTCGAACTCCGCCCGCATCGCCTCCATCGCGTCGGCCGGGGTGTTGAACGCGGCGACCGCCCCTTTCTGGGCGAAGCTTGTGGGGTTGCTGGTGACCTGGTCCTGAAAGTTGGACATCGCTTTGGCGACCTTGGCCGGCGCGGCGGCAAAGCCGATCCGCCACCCGGTCATGGCGTAGGTTTTCGAACAGCCGTTGATGGTGATCGTTCGCTCGTAGACGTCTTGACCCAAGCCGGCGATGCTGTGATGCTCGACCCCGTACACGAGCCGCTCGTAGATCTCGTCGGCCACGATCCAGAAGCCGTGGCGGATCGCCAGCGACGCGATCTCCTTCAACGTCTCCCGGGGCAGGACCGCGCCGGTCGGGTTGCTCGGGCTGTTCAGGATCAGCGCTTTGGTCCGCGGGGTGACCGCGGATCGAAGCTGATCGAGCGTCGGTACGAATCCCGCCTCCGCGGAGGCCCGTACGACCACGGGGACGCCTCCCGCCAGCCGGATCTGGTCGGCGTAGGTCATCCAGTAGGGCGCGATCAGCAGGACCTCGTCGCCCGGGTCGAGCAGCACCTGCATCGTGTTGAACACGGAATGCTTCGCGCCGCAGCTGACCACGATCTGTTCGGGCGTGTACGCCAGCCCGTTGTCCCGCTGGAGCTTCTCGACGATCGCCTTCTTCAGGTCGGGCGTGCCCGAGCTGGGCGTGTACTTCGTGAAGCCCTTGTTGAGCGCGTCGATCGCCGTCTGGCAGATCGGTGCCGGCGTGTTGAAATCGGGTTCGCCGGCGGCGAAGGAAACCACGTCGATTCCCTCGGCTTTCATCGCGTTGGCTTTGTTCGTGATGCTCAGCGTCGGCGAGGGCTTGAGAAGGTCGGTGCGCGCGGACAGGCTAAGGGTTTCCACCAGATCTTCAAGTATACAGTAGCGTCTATAATCGAGTTCCAGCCCGTTCCGAAGCTTCCCAAAGCGGCGGCCGGGACGACAGGGTCTTCCTTGAGCAACCGCCCCCTCGCATCCCCCTTCCGTGCCTCCCGCATCCTCGGGGGAATGGCGCTGCTGGTCGCGTTCGCTTTCCTCGTCCACCTCGGCGTCGGCAGCTACCAGTGGTACGCGCCGCTGACGGTCCTACGCGAACTGGCAAACGGCCCGTCGGAAGGCGCGGCCAACGTGATCGTCTGGCAGATCCGGCTGCCGAGGGCCACCGCCTGCCTGTTCGTCGGGGGGATCCTCGGCATCGTTGGTTCCGCGTTCCAGGCCCAACTTCGAAACCCGCTGGCCGACCCCTACATCGTCGGCGTCTCCTCCGGGGCGGCGGTGGGTGGCGTGGTCGCGGTCATCACGGGTCTATCCGGCATGTTCGGGGGCCTCGGGACGACCCTGCTCGGTTTCCTCAGCGGGATGGGGTCGCTTGCCGTCGTGTACCTGCTCGCGCGCCGACGCGGGGTCGTCAACGTCACCTCGCTCCTGCTGGCGGGCGTCGTGATCGGTTCGCTCCTCTCGGCGATCCTGTCCCTGCTGCTCCTGGCGTCCGGGCGCGACCAGACCCAGGTCCTGGCGTGGCTCCTCGGCAACACGAGCCGGGTTCCCTGGAACGCGAACGCGGTCCTGGGGGTGTCGCTCCTCCTGGGCGCGACGGCGATGGTGCGCGAGTCGAGGCGGCTCAACGCCTTCGCTCTCGGGGACGACGCGGCGCGCCGGCTCGGGGTCGATACGCTCCGGCTCACCCGCCTGGTGCTTTTGGTCGGCACCGCGATGACCGCCGCCGCAGTCGGGGCGGTCGGCATCATCGGCTTCCTGGGCTTGGTCGCGCCCCACATCTCGCGACGCCTCCTCGGGGTCGACTGGCGCCGCTCGCTGCTCGGATCGATGCTCGTCGGGATGGGCCTGCTCCTGCTCGCCGACCTCTTGAGCCAGCGCGGCGTCTCCGCCCTCACCGGCGTCGTCGGGATGCAGGTGCCCGTCGGAATCGTCACGGCGATCCTCGGCGCTCCCTCCCTCCTCGTGCTGATGCGGAAGAAGGGGTAGGAGCCACACTTAAGGAAGATGCCCACCTACCGCGTTTGTCGAACGTTCGTGGTCGAGAGCGGACACATGCTCAGCCGACACCCGGAGCGCTGCCGATTCCCGCACGGCCACACCCGCCGCATCGAGGTGGTGGTGAGGGGCCGCGAGTTGGATGCCAACGGCATGCTCGTGGACTTCAAGGCGCTGAAGCTGGCGATCCAGGGCCACATCGAGCGGTACGACCACGCGATGGCGGTGAACTCGCAGGACCCGTTCCTGGCCGAGATCCAGAGGATGTACCCGGACGACGCGGTCGTGGTCTTCGAGGACAGCGAGCCGACGACCGAGGCGATCGCGCAGGAACTGTACGAATACGTGGCGCGGGTCCTTGCCGAAGGATTCGACCAAACTCCCTACCGAATCCCGCCGGGAGCGGTCGAGCTCGAACGGGTTCGTGTATGGGAGACTCCGACAACCTGGGCCGAATATGGAGACTAGCGAGCCCTTCCCTTCGCCTGCCCTCGGGACGTAAGATAAACGTGCGGCTCAAGCCGCGGGAGGCCCCGTTGTCGCATTTGAAGCGCCGAGCGTTCACGCTCCTCGAGTTGGTCGCCATCCTCTTCGTCGTGATGGTGCTGGCGGCCCTCTTCTTTCCCGTCTACCGGCCTCACGCCAGTGTCCGCAGGACGCAATGCCTCTCGAACGTGAAGCAGCTCGGGACGGCGATGACGATGTACCTCGAGGATAGCGACCGCCATTTCCCGAGCAGCGCCCACGCGGCGCCCGGCGCCGATTGGGGTCCCCAGATCGCCCCCTATCTCAAAGGAAACGTCTTCCACTGCCCCATGGACAAAACGGACCTTCCTCGACCGACGGATTGGCCCCTGGGTGCCGGCTACTGCCCGACCCACCTTTATTCGTACGGGCTCAACAACAACCTGCCGGGAGCCGATTTCGAGGTTCGCGGCAGAGATCGGCTGCGCAAAGCCCCCGTCGACCATGCGTCGCTCGGCAGGCCGGAGAAGACCGTCCTGTTCTTCGAGGTGGCGGATGCGGTGGGCCGGATCTTTCCCCGCGAAAGGCCGATCGACGCCGAGTCGCCTACCGGCAACACGACGAACAACCCGCTGCTCGCCCATGTTCCCGGAGCGCACCCGGGCCAGAGCTTCCCGGACGGAATCAGCCCGGACCCCACGGTGCTCCATTCGCTCTATGCGATCGGAAACGTCGGCGGCCGGATCCTGAACGGCGGGATGGGGAGCGTGCCCCGGCACGAAGGGAGAGCGAACTACGCCTTCGCCGACGGCCACGCGCGGAACCTCGCGCCGGAGGCCGTCTCGGGCGGCTCGGACGCGGTGGACGGCTCCTGCGACCAGGGGACGGCGGCGCGCCAGACGGGTCCCTGCGCGAAACAGCGGACGGTGATGGCCGCCGGGACCGCGAACGAGCGATATATGGCGACCTTCAGCTCGAAGTGACCTCTACTTCCGCAACGAGGACGATCGCACGATCAGCTTCGTCGGCAGCGTCTCGACCACGCGGTCCCGCTTGGGGTCCTTGATCTTCTCGTCGAGGACCTCCACCGAGCGAGCACACGCCTCTTCCAGCGGCAGTCGGACCGTCGAGATGGGCGACGGGAAGTATTGGGCGGCTGGGAAGTCGTCGAACCCGACCAGCGCCACGTCCTTCGGAATCTGGAGCCCGAGCGAGGATAGCGCGCCGTACGCCGCCATCACCAGCGTGTCGTTGAAGGCGAAGAGGCCGTCGAACGCCCCGTTCCTCTTGATTTCGGCCGCGATCGCCTCAGTCACGTCTTCGCGGGTTTGAGCTTCGACCCGGACCACCCGCTGGGGAAGGCGCGCCTTTTTCACCGCCTCCAGGTACGCCGCCTGCCGGCCCCGCTCGTCGTTCGACTCCTTCTCCGGCGTCAGGTAGACGACGTTCTGGCAGCCCTGGTCGGCGAGGTGGGTCACCGCCTGCGACGAACCGGAAAACAGGTCGATCTTCACGTGGTCCGTCCGTCGGTCGCAGTAGGGGCCGAGGCTCACGTACGGCATCTGCGGCGCGTCGCGGCCTTCGAGCCGGTTCGCGTACGTGTCGACGCCGATCACGCCGTCGACCGGCCACTCGAAGGCTCGAGCCTCGTCGTGGGTCGCGCCGGACCGACAGTACATCGTCTCGTAGCCGCGTTCGCGGATATGGTTGTACAGGCGGTCGAACACCAGGCCGTAATAGGGATCGACCGGGGTCGGCTGCCAGATGGCGACCATCTGCGTTCGCCCCATCACGAGGGCCCGCGCGGCACGGTTCGGCCGGTAGCCCATCTCCCGGGCGGTCGCGATGACCCTCTGGCGGGTCACCTCGGGGATCGCGACGTCGCGCCGATCGTTCAGCACGAACGACACCGTCGCATGCGATA
>DASWVS010000210.1:0-10889 GCA_036401135.1 Fimbriimonas sp. | reverse complement strand
TGGCCCGCACTTTCTGCAGGTCGCGGTCGAGCTCGTCGAGGCGCCGCCGCAGGGAGGTGTACTCCGACGCGAGGCATTCCCACTGCCCGCCCTGGGTCTTGTCGAGGAAATGGATGAGGTCGACCGGCCGGCGTAAGGCTCCCAGCTCGCGGAGGAGGCCCTCCTGTTCCTCGGCGACCTGCTGCCAACGCCCGGCGAAGCTTGGAGCGCACATCTCCTCGGTGCCAAACGCTGCATCGAGCGGTCCGGGAAGCCGAAGCCAAGAGCAGCAGACGCTCATCGCGTCCCAGGTTTCGTACCTTGCCCGGAGGATCGGGTACAGGGTTCGCTGCCAACCGACCCGCTCTCGAAGGAGCTGATGGAACCGGCGGCTGTACTTGACGTACGAGCTCGCTCCCTCGTGGAAGACGAAGACGTGTTCCGTCGACAGCTGCCCGATCAGCGAGACCGCCTTCCCGACGAGCACGCACTCGGTCCCGAACTTCGCCTCGACCGCGCGGGCGAAGTCCTCGATCGTGGCGATCGGTTCGCGGAACGTCAGGAACTGGGGCTGGTGGCACATGACGACCGCGCCTTTGGTCCCCAGGCGGATCGTGCCGCGTCCGATCCCCGGAATGTAGAGGTCGAAGGGAATCGCGCCGGTGCCGAAACGGGACAGTTCATAAAGGCCGGAAGAGTGGCTGATCGCCTCGTCGTACGCCTCTTTGGCCGCCCGGCGGGTCCCGGGATCGACGAACAGGCCGACGATCTCGAACCTGGGCAGGCGGCACGTCGCCGTGTTGAAGCGCAGGAGTTCGGTGGTCGCGGTCGTATCGATATCGACGGGGAGCGACGCAGCGAAGGAGTAGGCGAACGGGAGGATCTTCCGGTAGAAGCCGGAGACGGTGAGCCCCGGCTCCTCGCTTGCCTCGCATACCGCCGACCGAAGCTCGTCCGCGGCGGCCAGGGCATGCTCCCGGCTCGATTCGGCCAGGCTCTCCGTCGATTTGTCGAGCGCCCAGTCGAGGGTGTCCATCAGCTCCCGGAACAGGTGCTGGAGGGGCACCTCCGCCGTGACGGGGGCGTGCTCGTCGAGCGAGACGATGCCGCGCCAGCCCCAGGCCTCGGTGGCCTCGTCCAGGAAGTTCGGTCGCTCCTTTTGGAGCCTCGAGACGCGCAGGCCCGCGTTCATGAGCAGCTCGCGGGAGACGACCGTCTCCGAGCCGAACAGGAAGGAGAACTCGCCCGCCGCGCTCCATAGCCCCCGCGTGCTGGAGTCGTTGTGGGGGAACGCCCGGTACCTTCCCGGCTGGCGGCGCCCCGAGGGCAGCTTCGCGAAGTAATCGGTATCGTGGACGCCGGCAAGGAGCCTTCGCGAAAAGCCCATGCGCTTGGCGGAGAGGGCGAGCCCGGCTTTCATGGGCTCGTCCCAAAAGACGGTCTGGCCTAGCGCGAGCAGGGGAGCGCCGGGCGCGATCCGCTCCAACTCTTCCAGGACCGATCTAAGACAGGGAACGTCGTTCGACAACTCGTTGGATTATGAACGAGATCGGGAAAAGGGCCCAATCAATGGCCGACGCCGAGAACGTAGTACGCGAGGCAAAGCGCCCCCAGAATCCACGAACCCAGCTTGACCTCTCGCGCACGGCCGGTCGACAGCTTCAGAAGCGGATAGACGGCGAGAGCCGCGCTCAGGCCGTTGGCGATGTTGTACGAGAACACGGTCAGAACGATCGCGAGGAAGGCGGGGACGGACTCCGTCAGGTCCTCGAAGTCGACGTGCTTGATCGCGGGGAGCATGAGCACGCCGACCACTACCAGCGCCGGGCCGTAGGCGAACGTCAGCGACTGGAGCGGCGTGATCAGGGGGATGAAGAAGAGGCTCACGGCGAAGAGCAGCCCCACGACGACCGTCGAGAGGCCCGTGCGCGCTCCGTCCTTGATGCCGGCGGCGCTCTCGACATAGGCGCCGGTCGTGGAAGTGCCGATCACGGCGGCGAACATGCAGGAGGCCGCGTCGACGAGCATCGGTTTCTGCAGGTCCGGAAGGTCGCCGTTCTCGTCCAGCAGGTTCGCCGCGGAGCCCAGGCCGACCAGGGTCCCGGTCGTGTCGAGGAACGCCATCACCATGAGCGTGAGGACGACCGGCAGAAGCGAGAGATGCAGCGCCCCGGCCACGTCGAGCTTGCCGAGGATCGGCTCGAGCGTGATGTCGCCCCGAAACGGCATCTCGACGATCTTCTCGGGCGCCTTGGCATACCCGAGCAACCCTCCGAGGAGGCCGACGGCGGCGATGCCGATCAGGATCGAGCCTTTGATCCCGAGCCGCATCAGCGACACGATGATGAGGAAGCCGAGGATCGCGAGCATCACCTTCGGGTCATGAAAGTCGCCGAGCTTCACGGGAACGTCCGGAGCGCGGAGGAAGCCGGTCGCCAGCGTGAGGGCCTTGGGATCCGCCCCGGCGGCGCCGCTGGTCACGATGCCGACGGCGAACGCGTGCTTCAGGCTCGGGGAAATCGCGCTCGCGAGCCACTGGCGGATGTTGAGGAGCGTCAGGATCAGGAACAGCAGCCCGGCCAGGAACACCGCCCCCAGCCGAAGCTGCCACGAGATGCCCAGCGCCGTCAGGCCGAACGCCAGGAAAGCGTTCTCGCCCATATAGGGCGCCACCGCGAACGGACGGTTCGCGTACAGTCCCATGGCGAAGCATCCGGCGATGGCGACGAGGATCGTCGCCAGGGTCGTGGGCCCGATGGGGAAGCCGGCGAAGCTGAGGATCGCCGGATTCACCACGATGATGTAGGCCATCGTGACGAACGTTGTGATGCCTCCGAGCACCTCGGTGCGGACGGTCGTGCCCAGCTCCGTCAGGCGAAAAAGCCTCTCCAGCATGACGCCGTTTTACTCCAAGCCCGGTGCGGTTTCTCGAGCTGGTCCCGAACCTGCTTTGCATTCGACAGAGACCGCGGTATCCTGTGCTGCAGGAAAGTGCCAATGAAGAAGTTTTTCGCCCTCTCCCTCGCCCTCTTTGCCGCAACGGCGTTCGCCGACAACTGCTGCCCCAAACCGGCGGCCGCTTCCGACGAGGCGTTCCTTCGCGAAGCCAACATGATGATGCTGAAGGCGGAAGGCAAGCAGGCCTGCGACCGGACCACGGCGACCAAAGCCGTCGTCAAGGGCCAGGCGGGCTGCTGCGAGGCTCCGGGCGAGCCAAAGCTCTTCAAGGTCTTCGTCGCGGGCAAGGGCTACGCGTTCTACTCCTGCCCCGACTCGGCAGGCCAGGCGCGCAAGAAGCTCCTCGCGGCGGGCACGAAAGTCGGCCCCGTCCAGAAGGTCGCGAAGAAGTAGGATCGACCAAGGGGGCATGCGTTCGCGCCTGCCCCCTTTTTGCCGCCTACCGGAGCGTGACGCGTGTCATGTCGACGTCGACCGACGTCGCGACTCCGGCTCCGGCGCTGACGACCAGCTTCAGCTCGAGATTCCCGGAGGCGTCCACAACCGACGCGTCGGTGCTCGAGACGGAGAACGTCTGGCGCGTGGGACCGTACGACCACTCCCCCGCCTTCTTGAAAGCCCCCGAACCATGGTCTTTCAAATAGGCGCGCACCTTGCCCGTGGTGCCGTCCGACGAACCCAGGCGCACGGCAAGGTTCCACCGCGTCCAGGCCGTCTCGTTGCTGTCGAAAAGGACCCGCAGGCCCGGCTGCCAATCTTTGCCCGTGAAGGGGACGACCCCGTACCCGGCCCGCCGCAGCTTCGCGTTCGCCGACTCGCCGAGGGCGCCGGAGGCCTTGACGACCTTGACGATCGGCGCGCCCATTCCTTTGGCCTCGCTGGGGTCGAGGACGAACAGGCCCCGGTTCATGTCGGAGACGATCACGTTCCCGCTGGGAAAACCGGCGAAGACGCCCCAGTCGCCGGCATAGTCGAAAACGTCGCCGCTGGGGAAGGTATCGAGGAAGCCGGTCTCCCGAAGCGCCCCGCCGCCCCCGATCCGGTAGACCCGCAACCCGGCCGTATACGAGGCGAGCATCAGGTGCCCGTCCTGGACCATCGAATTGTGGTCGATGGCCTGGACCCCGTTGGTGAACGCGCGGACGTAGGCCGGCGCCGAGAGGTTCTGGACGTCGATGACATGGGTGGTGGCGGTGGGAAAGAGCCCGTTCGACTCGTCGAACTCGTCGTTCACGAGGAAGAACCGCCCGTCCGGCGTCAGCGAACCGCTGTGGCAGTATCCGCCGTTGGCCAGGTACTTCAGGCTGCCGAGGACGACGATGTTGGCTTTGTTCGAGACGTCCAGGATGTACAGCCCTTCCGCGCCGCAGCACGCGAAGGCGATCTCCCGCCCGGCATAGGGGCCGCTCTCGTAGAAGACGTACTGGGCGTCGTGGACGTACGCTCCGCCCCAACGACCGATTTCCACCGGGAACTCCGGGTTCGAGACGTTGAGGGCGATGATCCCGCCGGGAGCCGGTTGGGCCCCATGGATGTACAGCGTGGGCGTGTTGGGACTCGCCTGGATGGTATGCCCGCGCCCGTAGTCGTTCCCAGTGTAGTTGGCGCGAGGCACGACCGAGCCGAGATCGGCGCCCCTGAGGTCGATCACCTGCATCCCGCCCCCGCCTTCGGTGACTCCGTAGGCGTAGTCGCCGATGACGGCGACCTCGTGCCACAACGAATCGACGCCCGGGAGGTGACCGATCACCCTGGGCGCCGTTGGCCGAGTGATGTCGACGACGGTGTACCCGGTGTTCAGCCCGATGATCGCGTACTCGCGCCCCGAGGGCGAGACATAACCGGAGCAGCCGCTGCCCGAACGCGCCCCGAGCGTGGGCAGGTCGATCTGGTTCAGGAACCGGACGCTCCGCGCGGGGTACTGCGCCCCGGCGATTCCCGCCAGCCCGAGGATCCCCGCCAGCAGAAGCCGCTTCACGGGTCCCTCCGAACGGCGATGTCGCCGGTCTCGATGCTGGCGGAGCGCTCGTAGACCACGTGCCCGTTCGGGTCTTTGCAGGTGATCGCGAAAGTGTCCGCCTTGCCGGTTCCCGCGTTGTCGACGAGCACCGCCTGGACGCGAACCGAAGCGTCGTGTAGCCGGCCGTATCCCTTGACCTCGACGCGGCCCCCGTCGACCGCCACCTCGCTGAACCGCCGGACGCGGACCAGGAGGTGCGGGAAGGCGGCCGACGGCCCTCGGGCCGCCCCCGCATGGTCGCCCTCGAGATGGTCCTCGGCGGCGTAGGTCAGCGTGCCCGTGGCACCGGATTCGGTGTGGACGATGTCGACGACGATGCTCGCGGATCCCGAGGGCCCCTCATGGGGGATGGCGAACCCCGCCCGCGAGGTCACCGTCGTCTTCCCCGAGGCGAGAGCGAGTAGGGCGAGTGGCAATAATAACTTCACCCGGCAATTGTACGACGGTCCGTTCCGCTTTACGACCAGCTCTTGGACATATCGACGACCGCTTCCACGACCTTCTTCTCAAAGCGGGAGCTCTCGATCCGCTTCATCAGCTGGGCTTCGTAAAGTTGGGCGTCCAGCGGAACCTCGACCGACGAGTCGAGGAAGGTTGAAAGCAGCATGGCGTTGGCGAGCTCGACGCTATGGATGCCCTCCTCGGCGGGGGCGACGACGGTGCCGCCGTCGAGGATCACGTCCACGAAGTTTTGCAGCACCTCCCGGTGCTGGCCGCCGTACCCGTTCGCCGGGATCGCACATTCCCACTTCTCCGGAGCGGCGAAGCTCTCGCGCGTCGTCTCGCGAAACTCGGCGACCGACTGGGTGGTGCGCGAGAAGCTGATCTGGCCCCGCTCGAGGACGACGCGGCCCCGGTCGCCCGCGATCTCCAGCCGGTTGGTTCCCGGAGCCTCGCCGGTGGTCGTCACGAACACGCCCGTCGCCCCGTTCGGGTACTCGAGATAGGCGGTGACCTCGTCCTCGACCTCGATGTCGTGATACTTGCCGAAACTGCAGAAGGCCCGGACCTTACTCGGCATGCCCACCAGCCACTGGAGGAGGTCGAGGTTGTGGGGGCACTGGTTCAGGAGCACGCCGCCGCCCTCGCCTCGCCAGGTCGCGCGCCACCCGCCGCTCGCATAGTACGCGGCGGAGCGGAACCAGTCGGTGATGATCCAGTTCACCCGCTGGATCTCGCCCAGTTCGCCCCTCTGGACCAGCTTTCTCAGCTGCTGGTAGTGAGGGTCGGTCCGCTGGTTGAACATCGCGGCGAAGACCTGCCCCGGATTTCGCTCGTGCGCGGCGATGAGGCGTTGGCAGTCGGCCTTGTGCACGCTGATGGGCTTCTCGGTGAGGACGTGGAGGCCGTTGTCCAACGCGTCGATGCCGATGGTGGTGTGGAAGTAGTGCGGGGTTGCGATCAGGACCGCGTCGACGAGCCCCGACCGGATCATCTCGGCGCTGTCGGTAAAGCCCTTGGCGTCGTAACGGTCGAGTTTCTCGGGCACGATGTCGCACACGGCGGTCAGTTCCACCCGCTTCAGGTGAGGGATGGACCGGACATGGTCGCTTCCCATGTTCCCCAGGCCGACGATGCCGAGACGAACCGCGTTGGACATGGCTCCGGTTTACCCCAGCGCCCGTAGCGCCGCCTACCCAGGCGGCGACTGCGCCCCCCGTGACGACGGCCACCCGGCCGTTCGTTTCCCGGCCCCTGGCACAAACCGCCGCCGTCGCGTCCGTAGCGCCGCCTACCCAGGCGGCGACTGCGCCCCCGTGACGACGGCCGCCCGGCCGTTCGTCGCCGTGCCCGCTAGACGAACCAAGCCCGATAAAGATAAACCGCCGCCATCCCGACGCCGTAAATGGCGATCGCGAGGCGCATCTTCTCCGGGTCGAACCGCTGCGAGACCTTCGCCGCCCCGAAGCCCCCGATGACCGAGCCGACGATCAGGGCCGCGGCGACGTCCAGGATCACCATCCCCTTCACGATGAACAGGACCGAGACGGCGAAATTGATGATCAAGCCGAGCCAGTTCTTGACCGCGTTCAACTCGTGGATCGTGCCCTCCATGTAAAGCGCGAAAGAAGCGAGCATCATGATGCCCATTCCCGCCCCGAAGTAGCCCCCATAAACCGAGACGAGGAACTGCAGCAGCCACCCGACCGGCTCCGACACCTTGCGGTGGGGACCCAGCACGAACGCCTTGACCCGCGGCTGGAACATCAGCAGCAGCGCCGCGAGCAGGATCAGCCACGGCACGACGAACGAGAACATCTCCTCCGACGTGATGATCAGCAGCCACCCGCCCAGCGAGGAGCCCAGGAGCGTGGGCAGGAACAACGTCTTGAAGTAGTGGCCCGTCTTCTTCAGCAGGTTGAGAAAGCCGAACGCCCCGGCGAGCGCCCCCGGCCAGAGCGCCACCGAGTTCGTCGCGTTGGCGATCTTGTCGGCGATGCCCATCCCGAGGGTCAGAGTCGGGTACGAGATGAGCGACCCGCCCCCGGCGACGGCATTGATGCCGCTCGCCAAGGCGCCCACGCCCACGAGAAGGAGGGTTTCCGAGACGGTCAGAGCTGTTCCACCACGCTCGCCATCTCGACGGCGGCGCTCGCCGCTTCACGCCCCTTGTTCCCGAACTTGAGGCCCGCCCGGTCCATCGCCTGGTCCTGGTCGTCCGGGGTCAGGACCCCCCACGACACGGGAACCCCGCTCTGCACCTGGAGCGACATCAGCGCCGAGCCGACGTCGCCGGCAAGGAGCTTGGCGTGGGCGGTCTGTCCCTGGAGGATACAGCCGAGGGCGATCACCGCGTTCGGCCGGTTCTCCTTTCGGCTCACGAGCGTCTTGACTGCGACCGGCATCTCCCAGGTCCCGGGGACGTGGACGATCTCCACCTCGGGGTCGCCGAAACGGCGAAGCTCCTCGAGGGCGCCCTCGAGCAACGCCTTGGTCACCAGCTCGTTCCAGCGGCTCACCACGATCGCGAACCGCTTCCCGCTGCCCTCCATCCGCCCACGGATTTCCGCCACAAGCAGATTATGGCGCGGCGGCCGTCAGGACGTGCGGGTTCGGGTGAGGAGGCCGACGACGATGGCCGCGATCCCCAGCGGGCTGGTCATGAGGGTGAGGATCAGCGCGAGCTTGATCAAACCTCCCTGGGTGCTGAACCCCGGGTTGAAGACGTCCATGAGCAACGCTGCTGCGACGGGTCCAACCAACAAGAAGATGCCGATCACAACGAGTGATAGATTCGCTTTCATGTAGCTCCTCCAGATCTTTAACAGCTGGCAAGCTTCCTTGCTACGACTCTGTAACACCTCCATTTTAACGGCGATTTATCTTTTTTGCCGATTATTCTGAAGTTTCGAGCGTTCCGGGTTCTCCGATGCTCTCCGCCCATGCAGCCGGACAGAGGGATCGGCAAGGCGTTGTAGCCTCGCTTGGTCCCGTGCCATCTTTTGCCTCAGCTTGCTTACGGCGTCCGCCCGAAGACCTGCAAGAAGGGAAAGGTTCGTGCGATCAGCGCGTGTCCGGCGGATGTGGGGTGCGTGCCGTCGGTCGTATAGACGCCGTCCGTCACATAGAACCGGTCCCCCACCGCCGGGACCGAAGCGAATCCGCCCCGAAGGGCGACCCGTCCGCGATCATCGCTGTAGGCGATCGACCGCGTTCGAAATGCGTTCGCTCCCGTGGAGAACGTCAGGGCGTGGCCGGCGAGAGCGTTGCCGGTCCAATTCCGATCACGATCCTGAATGCTCGAAGAGAAAAGAAAGGCCTCGCCGCTGACGCTCCCTTGGTCCACGATCTTCGGCGCGGCTCGCCATCTCCCGCCCGAGCGAGAGGGTTGTCCGGTCGAATCGACCTCCACCGGACCGCAAACATCCCAGACGAGAACCCGTCCCGGGCTCGCGCCGACGGCGGCGAGGAAGCCGTCCGGGTTGCGGAGCCACTGGTTCATCCGGAGACGGACTCCCTCTGTATCACGGGTGGCTTGGCCTTCGGCTGAAAAGTATCCGTCGACCGAACTCGTACGGGGATTGCACGTGGCGACGACCACGCGCTTACCCCGAACAAGCCAACGCCGCACCAATTCCACCAGCTTCGCTTTGAGAACCTCTTCGGTCGATCGGTTCGCGCTGTAGTACGACAGGTCGCTGTTGAGATTGCTCGTGAGAACGATGTCGGAGAGGCAAGAGAGTTCGAATCGGATCGCGGACTCGAGGAACTGGTCGACTCTTTCAGCGCTCCGGGTCAGGTGGACATAGCCGCAGATCGGGGGAATCGAATGATCTTGGACCAGCCCGAACTGCCGCGTCGCGACTCGCGCGCCGTAGCTTCCGGCACCCATCCG
Organism: Fimbriimonas sp.; assembly: GCA_036401135.1. Classification (GTDB taxonomy): domain Bacteria; phylum Armatimonadota; class Fimbriimonadia; order Fimbriimonadales; family Fimbriimonadaceae; genus Fimbriimonas. The sequence goes on along the minus strand of DASWVS010000210.1, from coordinate 1,596 downwards.
AAACCCCCCGTCGCCGGCTCCCGATAGCACCGAGTCGCCACAGATCGCGAGCGATCCGGTCAAGTCCGAGGTGTAGCCAAGAATGGCGCTGGGGCTATAGACGCCGTTGAAGTTGCCCGAAGGGATCGTCCCGCCGAATGCGTAGTCGCCTACGGCCAAGCCCTCGCCCGTGCCGAAACCTCCGAATCGCGTGCCACCCAGCGTGCTGAGGCCGCCGCACATCTGGGCGTCCGGAGTCGCGACCTGCTGCGTGGTCCGTACAAAGAACCTTTCTCCCTCCCTCAGCGTCACCCAAACCGGATCGGACACCACATACTCCCCCGGCATGATTTTGGCGGCCCATTTCTGGTTGAACGACACGGGAGTGGGCCAGGTAGCTTGGGCTTCTAGATTGTCGCCATAGATCTTTTCAATCCCCGCTTTGATCCAGATCGGGTTCGGTGGGCGGCGCTCCCCCTCTCCGTCCTGGGTGTCGTAGTTCGCGTAGACAAGGCGGATCCTGCGCGTCTCCGTCCGTCCGCCGAGAGCGGCGGCGTGCAACGTCCGGCTCGTGACCGTCGTGGCGACCGTCGATCCGCCAAGGATCTCCTTCGGCGTCCGACCTCCGATTGACAACGGGTTGGGGTTGGTCCCGACGACGTGCCAACCGGCACCCACCAAGGGCCGTCGGACGTTCAGGTTCGCGCTGAAGGTGGTTCCCAGCGCTCGACCCGTAACGACCGCGGCAATGTTCCGGGTTACCGGCCCCGTCTGAACCTCGATTCGAGCGGAGGAGGCTCCTTCGGGAACAATCACTTCGCTGGGGACGGGGACCGCAACCGGTTCCGAAGACGCCAACTTGACCGTCACGCCTCCCGCAGGGGCGATTTGGAATAGCTCGATCGATGCCCAAGTCAACGATCCCCCTACCACCCAGGGGTGGGTCGGAACGATCATGGGAGCGCTGCTCGGTTGGACCGCCAGGCTGGCTTTAACCGATTGGCCGCTATAGGTAGCGGCGACCTTGGTCGTGGTCGAACTCGTAACGGCCAGTGCCTTCACCTGAAACGCGGCCATCCGGCTTCCGGCAAGGATCTTCACGAACGCAGGCATTTCCAGCACCGGCTCGCTCGATCGGAGGTTGATCCTCGTCGCCGTCTCCACAGGGAACTCCACGACGACCGTCCCTGTCGCCTCCTCGTAGGGCAGCAACACGTTCCGGTCGAACGCGACTTTCGTCAGCGTCACTTCCTGAGCGGAGCTATAAAAAGGCACACAAAGCAGAATGAGGGGAAGCAGTCTCGCGATCCGAACCGGCATAGTACGATTTTCCCTCGTAAAGCGTCCGTCGGAGACGACAGGATCGGAGAAAGACGGCAAACATGCGGAAGCCGCACCCTGGCGTAAACCTCGCCGCTTTCTCCGGAGCCCTTCCCCCCGGGGGGAAGGGTTGGGATGAGGGGTCGCGGGCGCGAGGCTCTCGTCCAGGCAACGCAGGCACGACCCGTCCCGCGGCTACGGCCGCACCCTGGCGCAAACCTCACCCCAACCCCTCTCATGCCAGGAGAGGGGCTTCCGGAGCCCTTCCCCCGGTGGGGGAAGGGTTGGGATGAGGGG